>JBIKME010000190.1:0-3074 GCA_044359415.1 Rickettsiales bacterium
CCAAGCTCATCTTATTCCTCATCCTCATCCTCATCCTCATCTTCTTGTCGATAATCTTGCCCGCTATCTTTTTCTTTAGCTTTCTGTTCGTAATAAGGTAGTGGTGCATAATGGTTAGACTTGCCTTTTTGTCCATCCTCGCTTTCTTCTTTATCAATTTTATCATCACAACGTAAAATTTCGTAAATACGATCTAAGTAGGAAACTCTTGCGTCAGCGGCCTCTATGGCCTCTTCAGCATCCATATATGTAGTAACATATCCAAGAGGCATTAAAATATTTTTGAGTCTCGGACCTCTGTTTTTATAAGCAGTATCTCTGTAAAACTCAGCTTCATTCATTTCAAGCAGGATTTCTTTGCAGGAAAGATTTTTATCCTTTTTTTGTAATGCTTTAATTTTTGTAGATTCTTTTCCGCCGCCGCAAGAAGCAGTCATCGCTAGAGTTAATATTACTCCTATTGTCCTGTATAGCATATAAAATACCTCCGAATGATTTAAGCTTACCAATTTGGTATGTAATAATCCAATAAAAATTTTCTATAAAATTAAATTATGCCTAATAAAATAACTATAATTGTAAATATTATTGTTTGTCTTTAAATTTTTTGCCACAATATGGACAGTCTATTTCTTTTTTATCACCAAAATTCAAATATACCTTAGGGTGGCCAAGGGTTCCTTTGTCACCATCGCAACTTACCTTATTGTCTTTATTAGCCATGATATTCTCGTTTTATAAAGTTATTTATTATAATATTGTAATAATTTTTGTTTTACCTTATCTGATACCAACCCCTGTACATCACCACCTAAATTGACAATTTGTTTGACGAATTTAGATGAGATAAAATGAGTGACCTCAGATGCTGGTAAAAATACCGTTTGAATGTTCGGGTTTAGTTTCGAATTCATACCTGACATCTGAAATTCATATTCAAAATCAGAAACTGCTCTAAGCCCTCTTATTATAACCGATGCCCCGCGTTCCTTTGCAAAGTTCACAAGAAGTCCTTCAAACCCGATAACTTCAATTGTACCATCTAGTTGTTCAACGTCATATTCGACCATTGATACACGTTCTTGTGTCGAAAAGATAGGTGTTTTAGCTGTGTCTGCGGCAATGGCGATAATAAGCTTATCACAAATCTTTAAGGCTCTTTTAATAATATCAAGATGACCTGCTGTTATAGGGTCGAAAGTTCCCGGATAAACAGCAATTCTATAAGTCATTTATTCTCCTGTCTCTTTATCTTCAATAATTTCTCCTATATCTTCTGAGATTTCCTTTTCTTCTTCAATCATTATTCTTGCAACAGAAACAACCTTCTCTTTTGTGTTAAAAATAGTTACGCCTTGTGTGTTACGACCACCTATTCTTATATCACGTACCGGACAACGAATTAGCTGACCTCCGTCAGTTATCAGCATTAACTGATCATTTTCCTCGATATGATAACTTGCGGTAACTTTTCCGTTTCTGGCTGATGTTATAATATTTACAATACCTGATCCGCCTCGGTTTGTGATACGGTATTCATAAGCGGAACTTCTTTTACCAAAACCATTCTCAGTAACTGTTAATATGAACTGCTCATTTTTTGCCCAAAGTTTAATAGTATTTTGATCTAAGTCACTCTGAATGTTATCTAATATAGCTTGAATATCAGATTCCAGCTGTTGGTTCGATTCATTTTCAGATTTTTCTTTTTCAGAAAGTAGGGTGCTTAGTTTAGACCTTATATTGGCTGGTATTTTTAAATAGTTATTACGAATAGTTTCATCCTTACATTCAGTTCCGTTAAGTATGTCCATCGATACAACGTTATTAGTTTTTTCGATCTTTATACCTCTTACACCGGCGGAAGCTCTGCTTTTAAACTCCCTGACTGCTGTAACCGGGAAGCGTATGCATTTTCCGTTTTCGGCAGATAATAACACATGCTGATTTTCAGAGCATGTATTAACGCTTATAAGACGATCATCACTATCAAGTTTCATAGCAATTTTACCATTGGCCTGAATGCGCTTGAAGTCTGATAAATCGTTACGCCTTACGGTACCTTTGTTTGTTGCAAACATGATGCTTAAATTATCCCATTCATCCTCATTTTCAGGCATAGGCATAACGACATTAATAGTTTCATCTTTTTCCAGAGGGAAGATATTAATTAGGGCTCTTCCCTTTGATGTAGCGCTTCCCATTGGTAATTTGTAAACCTTTAATTTATATACTTTTCCGCTTGTGCTAAAGAATAACATCGGAGTATGAGTGTTAGTTACAAACACGTTGGTTGTAATGTCCTCATCCTTTAAAGACATTCCTGATCTTCCCTTGCCACCACGCTTTTGCGCTTTATAAGTAGATAAAGGTACGCGTTTTATATAACCGCCATGCGTTACGGTAACAACCATATCCTCAACAGGTATTAAACCCTCTATATCTGATTCAAATTCTGATTCTTCAAAACTAGTCTTACGTTCAGTAGAGAATTCTTCTTTAACAGCAATCAGCTCTTCTTTGATAATATTTATAATTCGTTCGCGTGATCCTAATATATCAAGATAATCTTGAATGCTTTTTGCAAGTTCAGCCAATTCCTCTGTTATCCGCTCTTGCTCTAAACCTGTTAACCTCGATAATTTCATATCGAGTATTGCGCGTGCCTGAGTTTCCGTAAAGTAGCATTTCCCATCTTTTATTTTGTTGTTGTAATCAGCTACTAATTCAATCAGAGCCTGTACGTTATCCGCAGGCCAGGCGCGCTCTAATAATTGTTTTCGGGCTTCGTTTGGATCCGGAGCTGCTTTTATAAGTTGTATAACTTCATCAATATTAGCTACAGCCATTGAAAGGCCTATTAATATATGAGCCCTGCTTCTTGACTTGTTTAATAAGAAAGCAGTTCTTCTGGTAATTATTTCTTCCCTAAAATTAGTAAAAGCTATCAATACGTCTTTTAAATTCATTAGACGAGGACGGCCGCGATCTAGTGCCAGCTGGTTAACTGGAAACGCAGTTTGTAATTGTGTATATTGAAATAACTGATTGAGGATTACATCCGCGTTAGCATC
>JBIKME010000192.1:0-3069 GCA_044359415.1 Rickettsiales bacterium
TTTCTTTCTGTAAACGATTAAAAAAACTCATATACTAGCCTCCTGTCTATAGCATTCTTCAATTGCATTTTTATATACTTCGTAAATAGCCTTGCGCCGAGGCCTGCCCGTGCCTGTCAATTGTCCGTTGGCAATTGAAAATGGTTCCTTTGCAAAAATATATTTACCTATTCGGGCATAATCAGGTAATTTCTGGTTAAGGTCAGCAATTGCGTCTGCGATAGCCTGCGGATTGCGGGATACTATTATTGCCGTACTAAACGGTTTTGCTTCACCAAAAACAAATGCCTGCAATATTACCGGATGTGCAGTCATAAGGCTTTCAAGCCATTCGGGCGATATATTGCGGCCAAACGAGGTAATGTAAATATTTTTCTTACGGCCTTCTATATGAAGAAAGCCATCTTCATCAATATGGCCGATATCACCAGTAGCATACCACTCTTGATCTGGTGAGGAGTCACCCAAATAGCCTGAAAATAACGGGCGATGCAGAAATAATTCCCCATCATCTCCAATGCGCATTTTAATATGCGGTAGTAATCTTCCAACGGAGCCTATTTTATTGTTATCAGGTGTATTTACAGCAACTACGGAAGAAGCCTCTGATAGCCCATAACCTTCATAAACAGGAATATTTTTAGAAATGGCAGCATTTAGCAATTCAGGTGATATTCTTGCGCCGCCGACAGCCGCATAGGATAATGTTGGCAGGGGCTTGCCTGCTGATAAGAGCATACGAAGCAACTCCGGCACCAGAATGCAACTGGTAGCATTATAGCTTGTGATGGCGTTATACAATGCCTGTGGTTCGTGTATAACCGGCGGCAGGCAGACTGTAGAGCCTGAAAGTAGTGCCGTATAAACTCCGGCAACATTTTCCAGCAGCACTCCAAGCGGCAGTAGGCATACATGGCGTGACGCCGTTTTTATTTCAATTGCGTTAAGCAATCCCGTTGCTATTTTTTCCATAGCATCCTGCGTCAGACATACACCTTTTGGCTCATCAGTGGTGCCTGAAGTGTAGGTAATCTTAGCTGTATTTTTAGGCAGTACTTTTGGAACAAAACTTAATTTTATGGAGTAATATTTCTTATCTGCCAGATATATTTCCTCGGCCTCGCCAGTAAACCTCTCCGGCTGGTCAGTAAATATTTTACCAACTCCTGCGTCTCTTAATGCATGCTGAATCTGTTTTTCAGAAAAAAATGATGGTAGGGGCAAAAGTGTTATATTTGTGGCAATGCAGGCCAGATCCATTATAATCCATGCTGGGCTATTTTCCATCATTATAGCCGCTACACGTGAATCAACAAGAAGCCTCTGCGCTAATACAACAGCCTGCTCAAGTTCTCCGTATGTCATCTTAATTTCTGATGTTTCCAGTGCTATTTGTTTGTTATATGCAGCCAGTGCGTTAAGTACTTTGCTCATTGTTTAACCCTGTTAGGGTTAGCAAAATAAGCTTCAAGTCCCGTGCGGAATATTTTGACGTTTCCTACCATAACTTTCGGATGCGTATCATAATATGTTCCCCAGACAGCGGCATCACCATCAAGACGTTCAGGTTTGGCATCTGCCAGTATATGTGGGTATAAATTTAGGCTATGCAGATAGCGCTCGAGGAATAACGTGCCGGTAAAGATAATATAAGATATTCCCATATTGTCGAGATAGAATGCTAGACCATATAGAAGCATAAGTAAATTGTTCTTGCCTGCTGAAGCTAAGTTTCCAGCCTCTGCAATAGCATGACGTGGTATGCTTTGGCCTGTTATCTCCATTATATATGTTTCTGCACTTTGGTCTAAATAACCTTCAAGAAACAGCTGGATGTTATCATCTGCCCTTCGAACGCCCAGAGCTGCAATCGGAAGTTTGTCACTATCCATGAACCCCATGAGTAAAGGATAGGTGACATAAATGCTGGCTCCATAGGTTTTTTGGAAAATTGTTGTAATATGTCGCGAAAGAGATTTATATTCGGCGCTGCCTGGCAACGCAAAAATAATAGATTCTGAAATGTTACCAGCGGTTAGGCTGATTTTTGTTTTTACTTCTTGATCGGTTGCAGATGGAATATAATCAGACATAAACTACTTTATATAATTGGTTTATTATTCTATTTTACATAGCAATCTTAAGAGAAGCTTAAGGAGTTAAATATAATGGCATTAAGTGAAAAATTATGGAGAATTGTAGCCGCTCTCAATGGATTTATGGCAGTTGCAATGGGTGCAATTGCGGCTCATGGAGTAGCTGATGCCCATGCGGCCTCACTGGCAGAAAAAGCCTCATATTACCAGCTTATCCATGCTGTTTTATTATTGTGGCTTGCAAGCCAGAAAGGCAGAGTTTTTAATTTATCGCGTCTGGCAGTTATAACTGGCCTGATATTATTTTGTGGAAGTTTGTATATCAAGGCGCTGACAGGCTGGGAAGAAATAACACATCTTGCACCGATGGGAGGCACAAGCTTTATGGTGGGATGGGTTTTGATCGCTTTTAAAAGCATTAATACTAAATCTTAGACTGGTTACTACTAGTGTGAACCCCGTAGGGTGATGAACGTGTTCAATAAGTAAATTAATTTTATTTTAAAACTATTCTATTGATTTTGTATTAATAATGATTATTAATATCGATATAATATATGAGGTATAAAATGAAAAGAATTTTTATTATAGGCATTCTGCTTGCAAGTAATGCTTTAGCTGATGCTAAGGAATATAATATTATTATAAAAGATCATAAATTTTCTCCTGAGAATATTGAAGTGCCGGCTGGAGAAAAGTTGAGGTTAATCATTGATAATCAAGATCCAACAGCCGAGGAGTTTGAAAGTCACAGTCTGCATAGAGAGAAAATTATTCAAGGTAACAGTTCGGCTGTTATTTATGTTGGCCCACTAGAAGCTGGAGAGTACGGGTTCTTTGGTGAGTTTAATGCAGATTCTGCAAAAGGTTTGTTAATAGCAAAATAAAGGAAAAATATGTTTTCTGCATTTATAGTAACATTTAGAGAGGTCTTGGAGATGGCGCTAATAGTAGGCGTTATTCTTGCCGCTAC
>JBIKME010000191.1:0-3069 GCA_044359415.1 Rickettsiales bacterium
GAACGCATTATCTTTTTTAGACCAATTGCTTCAAAGCAGAGCAAAAACATCCTCTTTGGAAATATAAAATAACGTTATAAAAGGTTATTTTAAATACCGCATAAAAACTAATCCTCTCTATGACTACCGTCACAAAATGGAGAGGTTTTAGTTTTTTTACAACTACAAAAGCCAACTTTTTTATCTTCATCGGCAACGTACTTTACCGGCACAAAAGAAGTTCCCTTATGCGATCCATCACAAAATGGCTGATTATCACTTAAACCACACGAGCACCACATATAAGTTTTATTAGCCTGCACATCTATTTTTATTGATTTTTTTTGTATTTCCACAAGTAACCCCATCTTTTTATTAACATCGGATTTATCCCAAGCATTATAAACTATATTAATTGCCCTTGCACAATATATTATCATACATTAGAAACTATGCAAAATTAATCAAGAAATTAATATGGCGGTATATACTACTTTTGAAAATTCAGAACTCGTATCATTACTTCAAGATTATGATATTGGCGATGCGATTGACCTTAGGGCAATTGAGCAAGGCATTGAGAATTCCAATTATTTCTTAACCACCACGACCGGAAAATATATATTAACAATTTATGAAAAACGGGTAAAGCTCGAAGAGCTGCCTTTTTACTTAAATTTAATGGAACATTTATCTAGAAAAAATATACCATGTCCTATTCCGATCAAAAATAAATATAAGAATAATTTTTCTTCTATCTGCAACCGACCTTGTGCAATTATAAGCTTTTTAGATGGAAGAAGCACTCAGGTGATTAGAAACGAGCATCTTATGGAACTAGGTCATAACCTAGCACGAATGCATATTGCCGCGCAAGATTTTGATATAAAACATAACAATAATTTTTCATTAGCCTTCTGGCAAAAAACATTTAATTCGATTAAGTCACAAGCAGATCTTTTTCACAAAGGTCTGGCCTCGGAAATTGAAAAACAATTAATATTCTTATCTGATAACTGGCCATCTAATCTTGATACAGGAATTGTACATGCTGATCTTTTTCCCGACAATGTATTTTTTAGTAATGATAAATTAGTAGGTATAATAGATTACTATTTTGCCTGTAATGATTTTCTTATGTATGACGTAGCTGTGTGTTTAAACGCATGGTGTTTTGAAAGCAATAATGAGTTTAATATAACAAAAGCTAAAAAACTATTATCGTCATATAATAAGGTTCGTCAAATTTCTGAAAGAGAATTAGATGCGTTACCTGTTTTAGCTACCGGTGCAGCACTTCGTTTTTTACTAACACGTTTGTATGACTGGTTCAACAAAGTAGAAGGAGCGATAGTAAGACCAAAAAATCCTATTGAATATATTGAAAAAATGCGTTTTCATAATGGCATACAATCTCATAAGGAATATGGGTTATAATATGAAAAAAATTACTATCTATACTGACGGGGCCTGTTCTGGTAATCCAGGACCAGGCGGATGGGGAGCGGTTTTGATATACCAGCAACATGAAAAAGAAATTTTCGGTTCGGAAAACCCAACCACTAACAACAGAATGGAGCTAACTGCTGCCATCAAAGCTATGCAAAAAATAAAAGAGCCAAGTCATGTGGAAATATTTACAGATAGTACATATGTTCGTGATGGAATTACTAAGTGGATTACCAATTGGAAAAAAAATGGCTGGAAAACTGCCAATAAAAAGCCGGTTAAAAACGCCGATTTATGGCAAGAGCTTGATACTATAATAATTACCCACCAGGTTGATTGGCACTGGGTTAAGGGTCACGCCGGACATCCTTTAAATGAAAAAGCTGACTATCTTGCTGTAAAAGGGGTAAAGGCTAATTTTAATAATTAATATTCCCTTATTTCAGGTGTAAATACAGGCGCTTCCGAATTATTATTTTGCCTTCTTACAGGATTAAACGAAGATATTGTTTTTTTTCCATCCGTCCAGACCATAATATGTTTTAACCATTTTTCATCATCTCGTTTTGGGAAATCTTCTCTAAAATGACTACCTCTGCTTTCTTCGCGTTTTAACGCCGATTCTACAGTAGCAATATTCTGCAGTAATAAATTCTCAAATTCTAATATTTCTAATAAAGACATATTCCACATCAAAGATTTGTCTTTTACTCCGGTGTTATTTAATTTCAAATAAATATCGTATAATTCATTTAATCCTTTATTAAGTAGCTCTTTATTTCTAAAAACACCGGCGAATTGAGACATAAGTAATTTAACATGGTCTTGTGATAAAGAGGTATTTACATCCTTACAAAATATACTGTTTATCTTGTTTAGAGTATTTTCTTCAACAAACATAATTTTCTTATGGGAAATATTTTTATCCATCGTTTGAATTGCTCTATCTACGGATAATTTACCAAAAACAATTATATCTAGTAATGAATTGCATCCTAAACGATTAGCCCCGTGTATAGACATGCACGCAGTTTCACCAATCGCCATAATTCCCGGTATTACAGAACCATCTTTTGCTATAACCTCCCCGTATTTATTAGTTGGTATGCCACCCATAGTATAATGCACTGAGGGCACAACCGGAATAGGTTCTTTTGTTGGATCAATATTAGCAAAGACTTTAGAACTTTCAAAAACATTAGGTAATTTATGTTTTATGATTTTTTCATCCAGATGATTTAGGCATAATAATAAATGATCCTTATTTATACCACATCCTCTACCTTGATATATCTCAACTGACATTGCTCTGGAGATTACATCACGCGGAGCAAGATCCTTATAGTTAGGAGCATAACGCTCCATAAAACGTTCACCTTCAGCATTTATTAAATATGCCCCCTCACCTCTTGCCGCTTCTGTAATTAGAAACCCCGAACCATATAACCCGGTAGGATGAAATTGAATAAACTCCATATCTTGCAACGAGATACCGGCTCTAAGAGCCATAGCGTTACCATCACCTGTACATATACTAGATGACGTATTGGTTGCATAAGATTGACCATATCCTCCTGTAGCCATGATTAATACATGACTTCTAAAAATGTTAATATGGCCTTTTTCCATATCCCAGGTCAC
>JBIKME010000019.1:0-10134 GCA_044359415.1 Rickettsiales bacterium
TCATAGCTCCTTTACGTATTTTTGATGACGGTGAATTTACATTTTTTCAATTTAAAGATATTAACGCCAATATTCCCGCATTTTTCTTAGTTAATTCCGATGGTACAGAAGCAATAGTAAATTATCGCGTGTCAGGTGATTACGTTGTAATAGAAAGGGTAACTAGCCAATTTACGCTACGTCACGGCAAGGAGGTAACTTGTATATTTAATTCGGAAATGCCTATGCCTAAAAAATCTATTAAGAAATAATTAAAAGTCACCGTAATTAAAAGTCACTGCAGCGTCCGTTATGCTCCCAGTCACCATATCTTGTAGGCTCCGGTCCCTTCGCTCCACCTACTTCTTCGGGCTTATTCTCTGGGAGATTTTCTTTTTGGAGATCATTTTTTTCTATTGTAATAATTTTATCTTCTTGCATTTTGACATGTATAAAAATTAAAAACTTGCACTTGTATATAATTAATATAACGTAACAAAAATTAACTGACAATAATAATATAATGCCAACTATACGCCTATATACAGAGCATAAATTATATCAGGACAACAACTTACAGCTTTCCAAAGAGCATGCTCATTATCTATATAATGTCATGCGTCAAAAGGCAGGATCCTATATAACCTTATTTAATGGGATAGACGGACAATGGTCAGGCAGGATTGAATCTATTGATAAAAAAACTGTTTTTATCACTATTACCGATAAAACAAAGGACCAAAAGAATGCTCCTGATTTATGGCTTTGTTTTGCTCCTGTAAAAAACGCCCCTCTTAGCAATCTTGTCCAGAAAGCTACCGAACTTGGAGTCTCTAGATTGCAACCGGTAATTACAGGGCACACAGTGGTAAATAAAGTAAACTTAGAGAGACTTTTGTTAATTGCAACGGAAGCGGCAGAACAATCGCATCGCCTCGATATACCTACAATAAATCAGCCGGTTAAATTTGATCAGCTGATAAGCGGCTGGGATGAGGAGCGGATTATGATACTTTGTGACGAATCAGGATCCGGTAGCCCGCTAGTAGAAATATTAAGAAATACCAACGCTGATAAACATGCTATAATAATCGGTCCTGAAGGAGGTTTTTCAAAATCAGAATTTGAAATAATGAAAAATAAGCCTTATATTATGGCAGCGAGTCTTGGACCAAGAATTTTACGCGCCGATACTGCTGCAATAGCGGCTATAAGCTGTTATCAAAATATATTAGGAGACTGGGATGAACGAACCCTCTTTAAATAGCTCTCGGGCAACAAACCCTCCTATCATAATGGATATACTTGCTGACATTATAAAAACCCGCTCCGGCGATGTTGATGACTGGTTCAAGGGGATTTCCAAACAAACGCCGCCTTTTTTTTATAACTCTGTTGATTTGAGGCATTCAGGCTTCAAGCTAGCGCCGGTAGATACGAATTTATTTCCGGCTGGTTTTAATAATTTAAATGCATTAGAAAGACAAAATGCAACAAATGCCGTTAAGGATTTTTTCACTATCTATTATAAAAATATACATAATGTCTTGATTATATCCGAAGATCACACGCGCAATAAATTTTATTTAGACAATCTTGCAAGCTTAATAGAAATAATCAGCAAAGCTGATAAGAATGTTGTTCTAACCAATCTTTCCGTTACTGAATCTGGCGAGGAACTTACCTTAGAATCAAACTCTGGTGCCCTGCTTACTTTTAAACCTATCATCTGTGAAAATCAAATTATCAAAACAATCGACGGGTATACGCCGGAGTTTATTTTAGTAAATAACGATCTTACCGAAGGAGCTCCGAAGTTATTAAAGAATGTAAAGCAGCATGTAAATCCAGCGATCGGTTTTGGCTGGTACAAACGTCGTAAAACCTCACATTTTGATACTTATAACAATATGGCTCGTGATTTTTGCAATAAATTTGAAATAGATCCCTGGCTGATATCAACTTATTTCCAGCGCTGCGGGATAGTGAATTTTAAAGAGCAAACTGGTATTGAGTGCGTAGCTTTAAAAGTAGATCAAACCATTGATAAAATACGTAAAAAATATGAAGAATATAATATAAAAGAAAAACCTTACGTTTTTATAAAATCAGATCGTGGCACCTATGGAATGGGCATTATGACAGCTTATTCAGGAGATGAAGTTTTCGCGATGAGTAAAAAAATTCGCAACAAAATGAATACCATAAAAGGCGGTATAAAAAATACCGAGGTAATCATCCAGGAGGGTATTCCTACTATTGATCTTATAAATAATCATCCTGCTGAGCCAATGATTTATATGATTTCCGGAGAACCGGTAGGTTTTATATATAGATTAAACAGTCAAAAAGACGCTTATGGCAACCTGAATGCCAAGGGTATGAATTTTGCTAACAAAACTGATGACATCTTATTATGTAGCGCCCATAGAGTGATTTCAAAGATTGCTTCACATGCCGCCGCCTGGGAATGTTATGAGCAAAGCTACGCTATATAAACAAAGAGTATAAAGAAGAGTTCAATTATGAATAACCCTATTATTTGCGCACTTGATACAAAAGATATTGTAACAGCAAAAATTTTATGCGCGCAAGTTAAAGATTATGTTTCAATGGTAAAATGCGGCCTGGAATTTTTTACAAAAAACGGTCCTGGCGCTATAAATGAAATATCATCCTTAGGATTGGATGTGTTTTTGGATTTAAAATTTCATGACATACCAAATACCGTAGATCAGGCAATAAGATCAGCCGTATCACTCAATGTCAGCATGATTACCATTCATACCTTAGGTGGTAAAGAAATGATGCAAAGAGCTGCGGAAGCTGCCAAGGATGAATCTGCAAAACTTAGTGTTAAGACTCCCTTAATTATAGGGGTAACTATTCTTACAAGTATGGATGATGGCGATCTACAAGAAATTAATATTAATAACAGAGTCAAAGATCAGGTTAAAATCTTAGCTTTACTTGCTAAAGAATCAGGTTTGGATGGAATTGTGTGCTCACCTCACGAGATAACAACAGTAAAAGAGATATGTGGCAAAGATTTCAAAACTATAGTACCGGGAATAAGACCTGCCATTACGACATCAGACGATCAAAAAAGAGTAATGACAGCTAAGCAAGCAGTAGATAAAGGAGCTGATTATATTGTAATAGGTCGCCCTATTACAAAGGCAGAACAACCTTCTATTGCGGCCAGAAATTTATATGAAAGTTTGCGATAATTATAGATTTATATGCAATTTTAACTATACTGAATAATCATGATAAGATTGTTTATATGTTTTTTTCTATCTTTATATGCTATAGCTACTATAGCAGAGGACAAAATAGCTAACAATAATCAGCCGATAGAAATCACATCTGACCGTTTAGAAGTAATTCAGATCGATAAATTAGCCATATTTTCAGGCAACGTGAATGTTAAAAACGCAGACATGAATGTTCAGGCCGATATTATACGAGTTCATTATCAGGTAACTCAAGATCAAGCCGGCAATAGACAAAGCTCTTTATCCGAGGTGGAGGCTATAGGAAATGTTTTTTTTAAGACATTAAATGAACAGGTAAAAAGTGACAATGGTAAATATGAGCTGGCCGGCAATATTATTACCTTATATGGCAATGTATCACTATTAAGCGGAAAAAATGTGGTAAAAGGCGAAAAACTGGTATATAATCTTTCAACTGGCAAAAGCAGCTTGATCAGTGAAAACTCATCACAAAATCAAGAAAACAAACAAAGGGTAAAAGGTGTTTTTATGCCAGGTGGCTAAAAATATCTTGTTATAGGATATGACTAAACTTTCTGGTAATAAAAACACATCATCGTTAAAAAAACGATCCAACGCTCTAACTAACCTGCCTGAGCTTGGCCATGACTATAGTGTCGATATTGATACAACATCCGCAGCAGATAAAAACAGGGGATTACAGATATGTAATCTTGGTAAATCTTATGGCAACAGACCGGCAGTAAGAGATGTTTCTATAACCATAAATCGCGGTGAGTGTGTTGGCTTATTAGGACCCAACGGAGCCGGAAAAACTACATCATTTTATATGATCATGGGCCTCATAAAACCTGATTATGGTACCATCTGCTTAGATGGAATTGATATAACCAATTTACCTGTATATAGGCGTGCGCGCATGGGCATAGGCTACCTGCCTCAGGAAGCTTCAATCTTTAGGGGCATGTCGGTGGAAGATAATATATTATCTATTCTGGAAATATCGGAGCCTATTTCAGAAAAAAGAATTCTCGCCTTAGAATCACTACTTGGTGAATTTGCCATTACGCATTTACGTCGTTCACCTGCGATTGCCTTATCAGGTGGTGAAAGGCGTCGCGTAGAAATAGCAAGAGCGCTTGCAAGCAATCCTTCTTTTATTTTACTAGATGAGCCTCTGGCGGGAATTGACCCGGTTGCTGTCGCCGATATAAAGGAGCTTATATCTCTTCTTAAAAACCGTAATATTGGGGTTTTAATTACCGATCACAACGTACGTGATGCATTAGATATTATCAATCGCGCCTATATCATTCACGACGGCAAGGTACTTATGGAAGGTACGCCGGGTGAGATAGTAGATAACAGGGAAGTACGCAGAGTATATCTTGGTGACAAATTCAGCCTATAATTATTATCTAACGGCAAGAGGCAGAATCAATAACATTCTAGAACATAGGAGCTCAGCCGGGTTGCCGGTTGTTTTACAGGCAATTTCCAGATCAGTAAGTTGCGACATAACACGAGATATATCTGCGGATTTCCAAACACTCAAGTGCCTCTTAAAATTAGCTGCCTGCTTAAAAAACACAGGAGGCCTAAGCGCAGAAATTGCCTGCTGTTCATTTAAGCCTTCCTCTATCTTATTTTTTACATCCTGCAGGCGCATAAAATAGCGCAATATAGCTCGTATGATAACGATCCAGGCAATATTCTCCGATAACGCCTTTGTCATATTCCTTTCTATTTCTGCCGCATTACGCGAGGCAAATGCCATACAAATAGCATCTAAAGAAAACTCGCTGCTATCGAATACTATTTCTTTTACATCTGACAGGCTGATATATTTTTGTTGATTTAAATAAGTGATTATTTTATCCAGCTCACTTAGAATAACCATTCTATCGCTTGCGAATCTTGTACTTAAATATTGTACCACCCCCGCCTCACATGTAATAGCATGCTCCGAGAACCTAGATTGTATTATTTTTTCAATAGCAGTATTATCATCATTGTAGCATGGGATAGCTACAGCATTTACTGCCTTTTCAAAGAATTTTCTAAGAGAAGAGGTTGCAGGTAATTCTCCTGCGGTAAATACTACTAAAGCATCACTGCTGGAATTTTCTATGATTTGCGCAAGATCATTTGGCAACGAGGTAGAATTACCATTAACTATGATAACCCTTTGTCCGCCGAGCATACTTATGGCATTTAATTCGTTAGAAAAAACAGAAGGCTCATCTTTTATTTTATCAAAAGCTAAGTTAGCCACACGAAAAGGATCATTTAAATCCTCAATGACAGTTTTACATATGGCCCTGCAATATTGAGTAATCAGACCCAAATCCTGACCGTAAAGCAATATGTAATTAAAAGCCTTGTCCGGATTTTTTATAAAAGACTCGATTTTTGCATTGGGTAATTTCATATAGCTATTAATTATTTAAATTTATCAACCAATCTATTTAATCAGTTGCCTACAATTATAGATATAATTCTTATGTTAGCATCTTCAGCTAATTCTTTAATAATGCGTTTTGTTGTATCCTCTTCGGACATATATGAGCCATAATCGGACTCTACAACATCAAAGCCGCCCTCTCGTTTTAATGTACCTTGATCAACCACTTTATTCGTTGTTAACTCAACTATGGTATATTTAACTAATACAGATATTTTATATCGGGTAATAGTTCTATCTTGCTGGATTGCAAATGGTGTTTTGCTTTTGGTAAGTTTAGTATCTATACGGTATTTTTTATCAATCTGCTTTGCATTAGGATTTAATAAATCTTCTAATTTTGTTGAAAAAGACTGCCCATCCAGGTCACGACTTGATACAACTGATACAGAAGCTAATATATCTGCAGAATTAGCATCTTGCTGTTGATATACAGGAGTAAATCCACATGACGCAATAAATAATATTGCAAAAATTACTATAATTTTATTGAACAACAACATTTACAATCCTATTTGGAACAACGATTATCTTGCGTATTTCTTTTCCTATTAAGGCCTGTTTAACCTTATAATCATCCAAGGCCACTTTTTTTGTATCCTCTTCTGAGGAATCTTTAGCAAGCTGTATTGTAGCCTTTAATTTACCGTTTAACTGCACAGCAACAGTTATCATGTCATCAGCTACAAATTTACTATTTGCCACAGGCCAGGATGAATTTACTACCATCTGCTTATTACCCATTCTACTCCATAGCTCTTCTGATAAATGTGGTACCATAGGGGCTAACAATAAAATAATAGTTTCCATTCCTTCTTTTATTATAGATATGGATATACTATCTTCTGATTTTAAATCGGCTATTATATTTGTAAGTTCTCTGATTCTGGCTATAGCTTTATTAAATCTAAAATTATCTAAATCATCAGTTACATTAGCTATGGTTTTATGGATATGTTTTTTAGCTTCCAATAAATTACCAGCCAGTCCTTCGGTTATATATTCTTGTCCGGACACATTATTTATCTTTAAAGACTCACATATTCTCCATATGCGGTTAATGTATTTCCATGCTCCTTCAACACCCGAGTCTGACCATTCCAAGTCTCTTTCAGGAGGACTATCTGATAGTACAAACAATCTTGCCGTATCAGCTCCATAAGCATCCACTATTAGGGTAGGATCAACCACGTTCTTTTTAGACTTACTCATTTTTACAGAACGTCCGACTGTAACTTCTTCACCGGTTTTAACATGCTTACAAATATTATGTTGTTTATATATTTCATCCGGCAAGAGCCATTTACCATTTTTATCCTGATAAGTTTCATGACACACCATTCCTTGAGTTAACAAACCCTTAAATGGCTCTTTTACATCTAAATAGCCGCATTTATTTAATGCTAAGGTAAAATACCGCGCATATAATAAATGTAGTACCGCATGTTCAATTCCACCTATATATTGATCAACTGGCATCCATTTATTGCATTTATCTTTATCGATAGCATTTTCTGCTTTAGGAGCGCAATATCTGGCAAAGTACCACGATGACTCAAAAAATGTATCAAAGGTATCAGTCTCACGCACAGCATCAGCTGAACATAAAGGACATTTTACATATTTCCAGCTTGGATGTCTGGCAAGAGGATTGCCAACTTCATCAAAATCAACATCTTCTGGCAGTCTTACTGGTAATTGCTCTTCTGGTACTGGCACTGCTCCACAGGAATCACAATAAATGATCGGAATCGGGCATCCCCAATAACGCTGACGAGATATTCCCCAATCTCTGAGACGATAATTTACAGTTCTTTTAGCCTGTTTATTTGCTTCTAACTTTTCTGCTACCTTATCGGCGGCGTCTTTAACTGACATTCCGTCCAGAAATTGTGAGTTAATTAAAGTACCATCTTCCGTGTAAGCCTCATTGTCGACAATTTTAAAATTTTTATCACCGTTTTTTGCTATTACAGCCACTACTGGTAATGAATATTTTCTGGCAAAGTCCAGGTCTCTTTGATCATGTGCCGGACAACCAAATATTGCTCCGGTGCCATATTCCATTAAGACAAAATTAGCAATGAATAAAGGCAGGCTTATGTTTTTATCAAATGGATGCACTATCCTAAAACCTGTGTCAAAACCAAGCTTTTCTGTTTTTTCTAAAAGCTCTTCAGCCATGCCCAATTTATTACAGTCTTTTATAAAATCATCGGCAGCCTTATTTTCTTTAGCCAGTTTTAAGGCAAGAGGATGGTTAGGGGCAACGGCACAAAATGCGGCTCCAAATATGGTTTCCGGTCTGGTTGTATAAATATCTAACTTTTCTTCATTATCTACGATATCAAATAATATTCTAAGACCTTCAGACTTTCCAATCCAACGTTCCTGCATTACCTTAACTTTTTCAGGCCAACCATCTAATGTTTTGATCGATTGCAAAAGATCCTCGGCAGAGGCTGATATCCGCAAAAACCACTGACGCAATTTTTTTCTCTCCACCACAGCTCCTGAGCGCCAGCCTTTGCCATCTACCACCTGTTCATTTGCCAGCACAGTATTATCGACCGGATCCCAGTTTACCATCGCTTCTTTTTGATACGCCAAATCATTCTTTAAAAAATCAATAAACATCTTTTGTTCATGTTTATAATAATCGACATCACATGTGGCAAATTCTCTGGACCAATCATAAGATAGTCCGATTTGCCGCAACTGATTACGCATATGATTGATATTAGACATCGTCCATTTAGCAGGATGGATATTATTTTCTATTGCCGCATTTTCAGCCGGCAAACCAAAAGCGTCCCAGCCTATAGGATGAAGTATATTATAACCTGCTGCTTTTTTGTATCTGGCGATAACATCGCCTATTGTATAGTTTCTAAGATGGCCCATATGAATATTACCAGATGGATAAGGAAACATCTCTAATACATAATATTTAGGCTTGTTATCATCTTCAGATGCGGCAAAGCTACTGCTTTCTTCCCATATTTTTTGCCATTTTTGTTCTGTTAAACGAAAATTATAATTCTCTAGCGGAGTGTCATTCATTACCATAATCCTTTACAATAAACAAAAGCCATCTATCTGATTAGAGTTAAAATATGCAAAGCTATTCTTCTTTAGATTCTTTTTCTACTTTTAGCGCGCGTGCTCGTGTTAGGATTTTATTTTCCAGATCAACAGTAAGTTTGGAATTAGGGACATCATCAAGCCATTTACCGGCGTTGTTAACCTGCTTAAACAAAGTTACCTTTACTGCGTTTGCGTGCAGATTCTGATCAAGTATAAGGACATTAACCTTAAATTTTTCTCCTCTTGCATTTGGATCTTCGTACCAGTCAGTTATTATAACGCCACCAAAAGGATCAGCCGAAGCAAGCGGCATAAAAGACAAGGTGTCTAAAGTGGCTCTCCATAAATAACTATTAATCCCGATACCGGCACCAGCACCAGCGGTTTTACCGTCACCAGAGTCCCCTCCGAATAATTTTATACCTTTACCGGTTAAAGTTCCATGCCTTGCTCTTCTGGCATCTTCCTGACTTAAGGGATAATCATTTTCGACATTCACATTAGAAGCAGAACAGCCGGCCGTTAAAATTATAACGGCAACAGCACATATAAACTTATTTATCGGTAATTTTCTCATAATAAAGACCTGTATAATTAGTTTTTACGCTATTGTCACGGCTTTTTTATAAGAAAAGAAAAAAGGAGTGGAAAAATCCACTCCTTCTTTAAGTACTTCTTCAAGTTTTTATACTAAATGAACTAGAAGCTAAGTTGAGTACCAACTAAGAAAACCGTACCTTTGTTGTCCTCAGTAGTACCTTCAACATCTTCAACATTATCATCAGTATCGAAGAAACTAACTTCAGCATAAGGAACTAAACCAGGGGCTAACTGATAATCAGCGCCAACTGATAGATTAGTAAATTCTGCGTTATTTGTTCCATCAAAATTTTCAACTTCTGAAGATAAATAAGTTACAGATGTAGCAAAAGGTCCAAACTCATAAGCACCACCTAAAGTCCAGTAAGAAACTTCAGTATTATCAGTCGGATCAGTGTTGATTTCATCAATCGAACCATAAGAACCGGCTAATGTAAAGCCCTGATAACCAGCGCTTAAACCAAGAGCAACAGCTTCCAAACCATCTAAAGTTTCAGCAGGAACAACGCGATCTTTTGCATCACCAACTTCACCGGTAAGCGCAGCTTCGATTGTTACATCACTAACTTGCGTTTGATAGTTTAGGCCAGCATTCCATATATTTTCTACACCAGATTCATTAGCATCACCGCTAAAATTACGAGCAGTACCACGTTCAGCTTGATCCGGGGTAAAGCTAACACCTAGTTGCAGACCTTGAACGCGAGGAGAATAGTAGCTAATCTTATTAGCAGTCGCACGGTCGGTGATTGCAGCATTTCCGGC
>JBIKME010000193.1:0-3031 GCA_044359415.1 Rickettsiales bacterium
AATGCGTTGTAACCTCCAACAAAATAGGTTTCCAGAGGAGGTGTTTTTTTTGGATCATAACCTAATTTTATTAAGCTTTTAACCAATTCAGGAAGCTGCGCATCCACCGCCTCATACATAGCAAATTGTAAGACATCTTGTTTTACTTGTTCTGCTTCGCTCCCTTGCTCCTCTGAGCCATCTGCAATTAATTTGCTTACTGCAACTAAATATTGATTATCATTTGGTACGCCAAAAACACCATCTGCTTCTAAAAGCTCTGTTATTTTCCTTGATATTTCACCCGCCACCATGTTGTAACCTTCAACCCCATAGGTTCCTATAGCACGTGGCTTGCTTAGATCAGAACCGAGCATTATTATTCTTTTAGCCAACTCAGGACGCTGCGCATCCATCGCCTCACGCTTGGCAACATTTAAGACGTCTTGTTTTACTTGTTCTGCTTCACTCCCGTGTTCCTCTGATTTATCTGCAATTAATTTGCTTACTGCAGCTAAATATTGATTATCATTTGGTACGCCAAAAACACTATCTGCTTCTAAAAGCTCTGTTATTTTCCTTGATATTTCACCCGCCACCATAACGATAAATCCCTATATTAATAATATACAATGTTAGCTCTTTATTAAATAATTACATTCGATATAAGCACGAATATAATTATTTATTGCCAAATCAGCAATTGAACAAAATTATACTAAAATTACCAACGTGTAAATATTATATTACAAGGAGTGCGGAGCCACCTTTAGAACTTGACCTTTTATCGAAGCGCAAGTAGATTTGCTTCAATATCGTAACTTTTATAACAGACATCATGCCAAGAGATAACATTGAAATAACCGTTTTAGATAATGACTTACGCATCATTAGCCAGCAAATGAAAGAAACCGAAGCTATTACAATAGAACTCTGGATGGGCGTTGGTAGTCGTCATGAAACAAAAGAGCAATGTGGAATATCTCATTTTCTGGAACACATGGCTTTTAAAGGCACAAAACTGCGTAGCGCCAAACAAATAGCCGAAGAGTTTGATAATATAGGTGGTCAGCTAAACGCCTATACAGCTAAAGAAAACACTGTTTTTTACGCCAAGGTTCTAAAGGATAATTTTTTCGAAGCATTAGAAATATTGTCGGATATTATTTTAAATTCAGCATTTGAATTAAAGGAAATAGAATTAGAAAGAGATGTTGTCTTGCAAGAAATTGCCATGACTAACGATTCACCTGACGATATTATATTTGATTTACTGCAAGAAACTGCCTTTAACGATCAGGCACTAGGAAGATCAATACTTGGACCAGTTGATATTGTAAAAAAGTTAAATCAAACTGATTTAAAAGGGTATGTTAGTAATCACTACACATCAACAAATTGTATATTGTCTGTAGCAGGCAATATATCACACGATAAAATCGTGGAATTTGCACAAAAATCATTATCACCCATGAAAAAAGGCAGCCGATCTAAAAAAGAAGAGGCCCTCTACACAGGGGGAATGCATCGTGAAAACCGCAAATTAGAACAGGTGCATATTACTTTTGGCTTTGAAGGATCGTCCTATAAAAACACTAATGCTTACGCTATGCAGCTGTTGTCTGCTATAATAGGCGGAGGTATGTCATCAAGGTTATTTCAGGAAATAAGAGAAAATCTAGGCCTTGCTTATAGTGTCAACTCTTTTACTTCCAGCTTTGCTGATACAGGAATGTTTTACATATACTCCGCAACCAACCCAAATAAAATTGCAAAACTGATAGATGCTACTTTCACTCAGTTACATAAAGCAACAAGTGATATTAAGGAAAGTGAGTTACAAAAGGTAAAGTTTCAAGCTAAAGCCTCTCTTTTAATGTCATTAGATAGCATCAATAGCAGAGCAAGCTCAATGGGAAGAAGATTAATGTGCTTTGATAAATACATAACTAATAAAGAAATATTAGAGAATATAGAAGCCGTTTCTTTAGTTGAAGTTAAACAATTATTAGAAAAAACATTATCTACGAAACTCACAGTAGCCGCCATTGGAAAATTAAACAAGCTTGCAGATTATGACGTTTTAAGCAAAAGGATGACGGCATGAATCTTTTAATTACCGGTGGAGCCGGATTTATTGGAAGCAGTTTTGTCAGAACAGCACTGAGAAAAGGTGACAATGTCGCAATCTTAGACGCGCTTACATATGCAGGAACCCAAGAAAACCTAGCTGGAATTTCTGATCCTTATAAATTTATAAAAGGTAATATCTGCGATCAAGAATTGGTACTGGATATATTACGATCCGAATCCATAGACGCAATTATAAATTTTGCGGCAGAATCACATGTCGACAATTCTATCAAAGGCTCATCCGTATTCATAGATACCAACATAAAAGGTACTTACAGCATGCTTGAGGCCGCAAGAAAATACTACAACGAACTAGATTCTGTAAAAAAAAATCAATTTCGCTTTATACATATATCAACAGATGAGGTATATGGCGACCTGGATTTAAATGAAGATAGAAAATTTGATGAAAAAACAGCTTATAAGCCAAGCTCGCCATATTCGGCAAGTAAAGCAGCCTCTGATCTTTTAGCTATAGCGTGGCATAGAACTTATTGCCTTCCGGTAATCGTTACTAACTGTAGCAATAATTACGGTCCAAGACAATTTCCGGAAAAGTTAATTCCGCATATGATTTTATGCGCATTATCCGGTAAATCTCTTCCCTTATACGGAGATGGTAAAAACATTCGGGACTGGATTCACGTTGAGGATCATTGCAACGGAATTTATCTCGCTCTAGTCCATGGAAAAATAGGTCAGACATATTGCTTTGGCGGTAACTCCGAAAGATCAAATTTAGAATTAGTTAATTACTTATGTGAATTATTAGACGAATTATCTCCTAAAAAATCAGGATCATACAAAGAACAGTTAACATTTATAAAAGACAGATCCGGGCATGATAGGCGTTATGCAATAGATGACTCAAAAGCGATTTTAGAATTAGGATTTAAACGTAAATATAATTTTGAACAAG
>JBIKME010000194.1:0-3017 GCA_044359415.1 Rickettsiales bacterium
CTGTTTTAGATGTTATAGACGATGTTTTAAAAGAATCTCATGTTGCTGAAAAAAAGGCTTTGAATGATAATAAATCTTCTAAGCCTGTTGTGGTATCAGATTCGCTTATAGAGGATAAAGTTATTACCGAGTCTTCTAATATATTGAAGAACCTTATAGAAAATACTCCACAATCAAAAATAAACTATTCATCTACCCCTGCTGGTATCACTCTTGAGCAGCTGACAATCGAGGCTATTAAGCCTCTTTTAGCTGACTGGTTAAATAAAAATTTACCTGCCCTTGTAAAACAAGTAGTAACTGAAGAAGTAAAAAAGATAGTTCCTAGAAACGGCAATTAAGTAAATGTGAGTATATGTTAAAACATTATAGTATATTATTATTTACTATTGTATTTTTTTTGTCTGATATTTTTGCGGCAACTGCCCAAGATGCTGATAATCAAATAAGTGATGAAATCCCGTCACCGCAAGATAATTCCTCAGTTACAGATTTAAGTAGAGTAGATAAGTTGATACAAAAGATGTATTTTGTTACAACTGATATATTAACTTCAGAAAATTATGAGTCAGAAGGGGGTGATATATCAGAAGAAGAAAATAATGCAGATGATAATGAATTAGTTCAGGCTATGGGTGATGCTGATGAGGAGGGCGGTTTTTTAGGCTCTTTAACAGTTGATAATGACGTTGATTCTATCTTTTCCTCTTTAGAGGAAAGTGTTTTTGATTCTAAGGAGTCAGATAGTTATTTGGAAGAAGTTCCTCTTGAAGAGTTTAATGAGGAGTCAATAGAAAAATACAGAGTAGGACCGGCTTCTGAAGAGGTGATTAAAACAGGTGAGTCTGTAAAAATAGACGGCAGTGATAAGAAAATAAAAACAGAAAATAGTGCTGAAGACGCTGTTAGACAGTATCCGGTGAAAAGACCTAATAAAGATTTTAGAAATGTAAGGTTACCAAGTTTAATAAGTAAAAAAAAATATAATAAAGACAACTCCCACCTTCCGCCTGCTATGTACGAAAGCGAGTACAGAAAAATATTGTTTAACAGCGTCTTGTCCGAAAGACTTGATGTAATGCGCGCTATGATCAAAAGGCTTGACTCTACTGAAGTAAGAGATGAAGAGGGTAATACCCCTTTGATTTATGCAGTTATAGCTAATAAATTATCTGTCACAAAGGTTTTAGTAGGTATGGGTGCTCAGATAAACACTTCTAATTATAAGGGTATAAGTCCACTTTATATAGCTATGAAAAATAATAATAAGGACTTATTTGATTACCTTATAGCAAAAGGTGGTGATGGAGGTGATATTAATTTATTAATGTTAGCAATAGAAGAAAATAATTCTAAGATTATAGAAAGCCTTATAAATAACAATTCTTTTGATGTAGGATTAACTTTGACAAATGGCGATAACCTAATTCATTTTGCGGCTAAAAATAATAGCGCAGATGCCATAAAATTGCTAATTGAAGCTGGTGTTGATTTAGATGGAGTTAATTCAGGTGGGTATACTCCGTTAATGTTGGCAGCGGTATATGGTTCTATTGAAGCGGCTGATGTATTAATTTATGAAAATGCTGATTTAAATGTCGTCGATGACCGTGGAAATGATGCCGGGAGGCTGGCTGACCTAAAAAACCATTATATAATATCAGCTATGATAGCTAGTGGTATTGCTAATCAAGGAAATAAATTAGTAAAAAAGCCTGTATATAGTCCTGTGGTTGAGGCTTTGGTAAAAATACCGATTCCAGTTAGAAAGCCTTTACATTTAACGCAGGCTCCGGTTGTTACAGAAGAAGCTAAAAAAGCTAACGCTCCTGCCAATCTTCCGGTTCCGCATTTTACAATCGAAGAAAAATTAAAATTGTAATTAAACTTTTTCATGACAACAATTTTATTGTTTGCTATAACTTTATAAAAATAAAGGTTTATAAAGGTTTATTATGTCTTATAAAAATAAATTGCGTAGTGATGAAAGTACGGCGGGTCGTAAAATGGCTGGAGCCAGAAGCTTATGGAGAGCAAATGGTGCTAAGACCGAACATTTTGGTAAACCGATAATCGCGATTGCTAATTCATTTACGCAGTTTGTACCAGGACATGCTCATTTGCATGGGATTGGTCAGCATGTAAAGTCAATAATTGAAGAACAAGGATGTTTTGCAGCTGAATTTAATACTATAGCAGTAGATGATGGTATCGCTATGGGGCATGACGGCATGCTCTATTCCTTGCCTTCAAGAGAGTTAATAGCTGACTCAATTGAATATATGTGCAATGCTCACAAAGTTGATGCGCTATTTTGCATTTCAAATTGTGATAAAATAACTCCAGGTATGTTAATGGCCGCTATGCGGTTAAATATCCCTACAATATTTGTCTCCGGCGGACCGATGGAAGCAGGAGTGGTAGAAGATAAGCGTCTTGATTTGGTTGACGCAATGGTAATGGCAGCGGATAATACTGTTTCTGATGAGAAACTTCAAGAGATTGAAAATAATGCATGTCCTACATGCGGTAGTTGCTCTGGTATGTTCACTGCAAATTCAATGAATTGTTTAAACGAGGCTATCGGACTGGCTTTACCAGGAAACGGCACTATAGTTGCCACACACGCCAATCGCATCGTTTTATTTGAAAAGGCCGCAAAGCGTATAGTACAAATGGCAAAGGAGTATTATGAAGATGGTAATGATGCAGTTTTGCCGCGATCTATAGCTACAAGGGCCGCTTTTGACAATGCGATGTCCTTGGATATAGCTATGGGCGGCTCTACTAATACTATTTTACACTTACTTGCTATTGCGCATGAGGCTGAAGTCGATTTTACTATGAAGGATATTGATAGTTTATCACGTAAAGTACCGTGTTTATGTAAAGTATCACCCAACTCCGATTATCATATTGAAGATGTAAATAGGGCAGGTGGTATTATGGGAATAATGGCTGAACTTGATCGTGGAGGTTACATTGACAGCTCTGTAAAAAGAGCCGATGGTTTAACT
>JBIKME010000237.1:0-2569 GCA_044359415.1 Rickettsiales bacterium
AACACTAAAATATAATCCCCATTTTCCTCAGGCATTTGGATCTATACAGGATGCAAGACAATTTTGTAGACAGTTCTTTGAATGGTATAATGATGAGCATTATCATACTGGAATCTCTCTGTTGACTCCAAAAGTAGTGCATTTTAATTTAAGTGAAAAGGTAATTGAAAACCGAAATAACACTTTAAAAAATGCTTTTATAAATAATCCTTCCTTTCTTCTACCATCCAACTAACAACATAGCGGCTAAAAATGATACTGTGTTGTTTGAAAATTCACAGTTAAAAATATTCTTTTTATTGTAATGCGAATTATTTAGTTAAAAATTATTAAAATTATTAACTCTTTAGTAAGAATTCTTAGCTACAATGACAAATAATGATGCAAGGGGGTATTTAAAGAATAAAAAAATAATATAACTTTAGTGTTGTAAGTAGTTTTCTTTCTTTTAATTCTTTGCGGATAATACTTAATCTTTTATGAAAATTAGAGATGGTATATTTGCCGTATCATTAAAAAAGTTTATTTAACCAAGAAAAAAAATGTAAAAAAAGTTTAATATGGATTTTAATCTTGGGTAAGTAACTAAAATTATTTATATGCAAAATAAATGTAAATGAGGTTGTAATGTTATCAAAAAATCTTGAGTTAAGTCTACACAGAGCTCTTACATTAGCTCAAAAATGTTCACATGAGTATGCAACATTGGAGCATTTGTTGTTGTCATTAACTGAAGATCCTGAAGCCTCTGCGGTATTAAAAGGTTGTGGAGTTTCACTTCCTTTGTTATGCGATGAATTAAAAAGTTTTTTAGGAAATGATTTATCAGCATTGATTGCTGAAGGTAATGTTGAGGTTAAGCCTACTGCTGGATTTCAAAGAGTGATTCATAGAGCTGCTATTCACTCTCATTCAGTAAATTGTAAAATCGTAACAGGTGCAAATGTGTTGGCAGAGATGTATGGAGAGCATAAATCTCAAGCCGTACTTTTTCTAAAGGCGCAAGGTATAACCTATTTAGATATTATTAATTATATTTCAAATTGTACGGGCGAGTCTATAAAAAATATTGCAGAAAAAGATGAGTGTGATGATGTTGATATAAATATTAAGTTGGATGAATTAGAGGAAAATTATAATAAAACACACCAGCTGCCTGATCAGATGTTTAATAGGGCTGCAGAACCACATTTTGCATCAAATCATAAAACTGAAATCATAAAAGATAAAGATTCAGCGTTATCTAAATATTGTGTTAATTTAAACAGAAAAGCTGAAGATGGTAAAATTGATATCCTTATAGGACGAGAGGAGGAAGTTGACCGTACGATTGAGATTCTATGTAGAAGGACAAAAAATAATCCTCTTTTTGTTGGAGAGCCGGGTGTTGGTAAAACTGCTTTGGTTGAAGGTTTGGCACTTAGAATAGTTAAGGGTAAAGTACCTGGTGTGCTTAAAAAAGCGGTAATATTTAGTTTAGATATGGGGTCGTTGTTAGCAGGAACAAAATACAGAGGTGATTTTGAAGAAAGAATAAAATTAGTTATAAATGAAATAGAAAAATTACCTAATGCAATTATTTTTATAGATGAAATACATACAATTGTAGGTGCTGGCTCTACAAACGGTGGCTCCTTAGATGCTGGAAATTTATTAAAACCAGCCTTGGCTAGGGGAGAGTTTAGATGTATAGGCTCTACTACATATATGGAATATCACGCGCATTTTGAGAAAGATCACGCATTAACCAGACGTTTTCAAAGAGTTGAGGTAGAAGAGCCTAAGCGTGACGTATGTATTAAAATTTTAAAAGGTTTAAAGCCTTATTATGAGTTGCATCATGGAGTAAAATATACTAATGACGCCATAATTGCCGCTGTTGATTTGTCAACCAGATACATAAATGATAGAAAGTTGCCTGATAAGGCTATTGATATTATTGATGAGGCAGGTGCTCATTTAAAGCTAACACCTAAAAAAGACAGAAAAACAACAATTAATGTCTTTGATATAGAGTGCATAGTATCCAAAATATCTAAGGTTCCTATGAAGAGTGTAGGTACTGATGAGAATAGAAAATTACGTAAACTAGATGTGTCTTTAAAAAAAGTTATATACGGACAAGATCTGGCGGTCGAATCTTTGGTAGAGGCGGTTAGAATGTCGCGTGCTGGCCTTAGGGATGTGACTAAGCCTATGGGAAGTTACCTTTTTTCAGGCCCAACTGGTGTAGGTAAGACTGAGCTTGCCGCGCAACTTGCATTAAATATGGATATGGAATTAGTTAGAATTGACATGTCTGAATATGGTGAGGCTCATTCTGTATCTAGATTAATAGGAGCACCTCCTGGTTACGTAGGATATGATCAAATAGGAATATTGACTGATGCCATAGAGAAAAATCCATATTCTGTATTTCTTTTTGATGAAATGGAGAAGGCTCATCATGATATTTATAATATTTTATTACAAGTAATGGATTATGGAAAAATTACCGATAATAATGGAAAACATATAAATTTCAGAAATAGTATTATTATAATGACTACTAACGCAGGTGCCGAAGAAG
>JBIKME010000129.1:0-3925 GCA_044359415.1 Rickettsiales bacterium
CAATAGAACATTCTCACCGGAGTTTAGAAATAGGTTAGACGCAATAATAGCTTTTGCATCACTTACTAATGAAGTTGTGGAAAAAGTGGTGGATAAGTTTGTTGATAATCTAAAATCACAGTTGGCTGATAAAGCTGTTAAATTGGAGGTTAGTAAGAAAGTTCGTAAATATCTGGCAAAAAATGGTTACGATGTGAATAATGGTGCGAGGCCTTTGGAGCGGATAATAAATAAAGAAATAAAGAAAACTCTTGCGGAAGAAATACTATTCGGTAAATTATCTAAAGGCGGACGTGTTAAAGTTGACCTTGTTGACAATAAACTTCAGTTTAATTGTAATGATGAGTCTTTAGTAAGTGATATTTTATGAAATCTACTTTATCAGCAAAAAGAAAGGGTGATGCATTAATAACTTTGCGTCAAAACACGATTCAAAAAAGAATTGAAGTGGTTCGTATGAATAGAGCTGCAGAATCACTTATAGGTTATTCTTCGGATGAGTTGGTTGGTTTGAATATTAATAAATTTATACCTGTTAGAATAGCTCAATCAATTGATGAGTATGTTGATTTTGTCAATCATGATAACGATTTTGCTGATGTTGTCAGAAGAATTCCTAATTTTCAAATAATTAATAAACAAGGCAGGACTATGCCTGTAAGTCTAAAAGTGTTTCATTTAGTCTCTGAGGTGGCTGACAGCCCTGAGTATGAAATATTAATCCGTGACATCAGTCTTCTAAGTAAAATGGAAGAGTTGAAGTCAAAACTCATCGAATCAGGGCAAACTAAGGGAGTTTTAACTGCAAATGAGTTTAGGGCTGTTTATGATATTATTTATAATTTTGTGGAAAAGGAATTTGTAGAGATAATTTACGCGGTAGTTGCTATTGATGGTTTTGATAGCTATTTAAGAAAATATTCAACTAACACAATTGACTCTTTCGTAGATAATGTAGCGAAAAATATAGTCAATACTTGCCGTGACGATGACGCAATCGGTTACTTAGGCAATGGTTTGGTCGGAATTGCGTTGCTTGATTGTGGTAGTTTGAATGCGCAATCAGTATTAGCGCGTGTTTCGGATAATGTTACTAGAAATGCAATTAGTTTGGATAATGGCAGTAAATTAAATATTAATTTAAGTGTTTCTTATATGCAAATTAATCCTGAATATGCTAAGGATGCGATATATAAAGCATGTATAGAAGATGTTTCTGATGTCCAGTTAGCAGGTGGTAACATGATACATGCAGTATAATAATTTGATTAAATAGTAGTTATAATGCGCCCTGAAATTTTATTTCCCCTTTTCAAAGATATTGTTAATCTTGCCGGGATAGGTACTAAATCAAGAGCTTTATTTAAAAAACTAACCGGCGATAAAATCATTGATATTGTTTATCACCTACCTTATTCATTTATTGACAGGCGAAATTGTCCGGATATATCTGAGATGAAAGATGGTGATGTTGTGACTACCATAGTACGCGTGGATGAGTATTTTACCAGGAGTTCTGGTAATGATAAATTTGCTTCTGAGCTAATTAAATGTTCAAATGAAACCGGTGTGATTACTTTAGTATTTTTTAATTCATATGCTAAATATCTTAAAAATAAACTGCCTGTAGGAAGTACAAAAGTAATAAGCGGAAAAGTAAGTATTTTCGATAAAACATTGCAGATTATACACCCTGATTATATAGAGCCAATATCAAATCTACATAAGATTGCAATTATTGAACCTGTGTATAAAATGACGGAGGGAATTGGCAAGAAGAGATTGAATAATGCTATAAAAGATAGTTTAAAATATGTCAGTCAATTACCTGAGTGGATTGATAGTGATTATCTAAAGAATAAGAACTGGTCAGGGTGGTCAGATTCTTTGCTAAAAATTCATAACCCGAAAGTAACTAATGATATTGATATATTGTCCGGTAACAGATGTAGGTTAGCATATGATGAATTGTTAGCTAATCAATTATGTTTGGCTCTTACTAAAAACAAAGTCAAAAAATCAAAAGGAGTAGAAATAAAAGGTGATGGTGTTTTAATAAACAAATTGTTAAATAAATTGGATTTTGAGTTAACCAGCGGACAAAACCAAGTTATCAAAGAAATTATACAGGACGCTAAATCTTCAGGGCGTATGATGCGTTTATTACAAGGAGATGTGGGAAGCGGTAAAACTATAGTTTGTTTAATAGCGGCTTTAAATGCGGTGGAAGCTGGTAAACAAGTGGCAATCATGGCTCCGACTGAAATTTTAGCAATGCAGCATTATAACTGGATAAGTAAGATATTGGAAGGTTTGAATTGTTCAGCCAATCTTTTGATTGGAAAGATTAAGGGTTGTAAGCGCGATAGCATACTAAGTGGATTAAGTACAGGAAATATCGATATAATTATAGGTACGCATGCTTTGTTTCAAGATGCCGTAAAATTTAAAGACTTAGCTTTTATTGTTATAGATGAACAACATAGATTTGGTGTAAAGCAAAGAAGTGAGCTCGCTGCAAAAGGTAATAATGTTGACATACTGATGATGTCAGCAACTCCAATACCGCGTACTTTAACTATGACTTTATATGGTGATATGGACTGCTCTTTATTAGTTGAAAAGCCTGTTGGAAGAAAAAAAATTGAAACGAGGATTATTTCAGCAAATAAATTACAGGATATAGTAGCCGCTCTGGAAAGGGTAATATGTAAGAAGGAAAAAATATATTGGATTTGTCCTTTTATAGAAGAGTCGGAAGCATTTGATATAACGGCTGCTGAGGAGCGTTTTAAATTTTTAGATAAAATATATAAAAATAAGGTTGGTTTGGTTCACGGTAAGATGAGCTCGAAGGATAGAGAGGATGTAATGCTAAATTTTAGCGAGGGAGATATTGACATTTTAGTTGCAACAACGGTAATTGAAGTAGGTGTTGATGTTTCTGATGCTACGGTTATAGTAATTGAGAATGCTGATAGATTTGGTTTGTCGCAATTACATCAGCTGCGTGGACGGGTTGGACGAAGTGCGAGGGAATCATCGTGTATATTGCTTTATAAAAACACTTCCGCTGAGGCAAGCGAGCGTTTAAAGATAATGCGTGATTGTGATGATGGTTTTCATCTTGCTGAAGAAGATTTGCGTATAAGAGGTGGTGGTGATATATTGGGTACAAGGCAATCTGGTATGCAAATATTTAAAATCGCTGATTTATACCATCATTTTGATTTATTAACTGACGCTCGTAATGAAGCGTTATCGATAGTAGAAAAAGATCCTCTTCTTGTCAGTCAGAGAGGGAAGTCCTTACAGATATTGTTGTATTTATTTGGGTATGATAAGTATTTTACTAATTTAGCAGCAAATAATCAGAAATTAGAAGTTGTGTAGGATCAAGATGAATCATGAGCAAAAAATCCGATATGGCCGACATTTACTATTAGATGAAATAGGTGAGGCGGGTCAAAATAAATTATTATTATCTAAAGTTCTAGTTGTTGGTGCCGGAGGTCTTGGATCCCCTTTGTTATTATATCTAGCCGCTTCAGGAGTAGGTACTATAGGTATAGTAGATGATGATAGGGTGGATTTATCTAATTTGCAGCGCCAGATTTTATTTGAAATGTCTGATATAGGCAGTGATAAAACCGGTTCTGCAAAATATGCACTGCATGATTTAAACCCGGAAATTAATATAAAATGTTATAATGAAAGATTAGGAAAAGATAATATATCTGACATTGCTTTAGATTATGATTTAATAGCTGATTGTAGTGATAATATAAAAACAAGATTTTTATTAAATGAATTTTGTCATATTAATAAAAAAACTTTAGTATCCGCTGCTATTCATAGATTTCAAGGACATCTACATACGTTTAAATCCTATTTAGGCGCTGATCACCCTTGTTATAAGTGCATA
>JBIKME010000106.1:0-4734 GCA_044359415.1 Rickettsiales bacterium
CAGATCAAGGCGTTTTTGCTGCTCTTGCAGGTGTTATGGGGTCTATGCAGGCTGTTTGTGTTATAAAAGAGCTGCTTAATTTGGAAACTAGCCTGTCGGGAAAGATGATAATATATGATGCGCTATCACTTGAGCAAAGAAAGATATCGGTAAGAAGGCATAAAAATTGTAATGTTTGTTCTGGTAACTAGTTTGGTAACTAAGGCGAGCACTAACTTTTCAGCTAATTAATCGATATCAAAATCATATTTATCTTTAAGTATTTTTTTTACCTCTTCGTTAGGTTTGTCGCCATAACAAGATGCGATAACACTACCGTAATCTTCAAAATTTATTGTTTCTCTACCGCTTTTTAGTGCCATGTTAAATAACATTTCTTTATGAGGCTCTATAAGAACAAAATAATATGCTTGTTTTCCGGTTATATCAACTGCGCTTATTTTGTGAATTAAGTGTTTTTTTTTTGCTATTATTTTGTCAGCGAATGATTGTATTTTTTGAGTCATAAAATAATCCAAATAATGGTCGGGGCGAGAGGATTTGAACCTCCGGCCCCCTGGTCCCAAACCAGGTGCGCTACCAGACTGCGCTACGCCCCGAAGCTATCTTTGAGATTTTTATAGCAGATTTTTTATTAATAGCTACTATTAAATGTAATATATTTAAAAAAATAAAAAAGAGTCATATGTAAATTATATGACTCTTTTTATTAATAGTAATGTACTAGTTAAAATTAGAAGAAGCGTCTTTTTTTAGTAGTAGACTCGCTATCTTCTGATTTATTATTTTCTCTTTTATGTTCTTTAGGACCTCTTTCTTTATCATGAGTTCTCTTTCCATCACGAGAGTCGCGAGAATCACGAGAATCACGAGAATCACGAGGACGACGTTGAGGTTTTCCACCAGTATCCTCAGGGAACTGATCCGATATATCTTCACCGGTATCTTGATTCACCCTTTTCATACTAAGACGAACTTTTCCTCTGTCAACTCCAAGAACTTTTACTTTTACTTCTTTTCCTTCAGATAACTCATCGGTAATTTTTTCAACTCTTTCATTCTTTACTTCAGAAATGTGAACTAAACCGTCTGTTTTTCCTAAGAAGTTTACAAGAGCTCCAAAATCTAAAAGTTTAACAACTTTACCTTCGTAGATTTTACCAACTTCCACTTCAGCTATGATGTCTTGTATCATTTGAATAGCTTGATTTACATATTCAATGCCGATAGCTGCAACCTTAACTGTACCATCTTCCTCGATATCAATTTTAGCAGTAGTTGTTTCGCAAATCTCACGAATGTTTTTACCGGCGGGTCCTATAACTTCACCAATTTTATCCTTTGGTATAGTAATAGTAGCGATCTGCGGAGCATTGGCGCTAACGCTATCTCTGCTTGCAGAAAGAGCACCGCTCATTCTATCTAAGATAGCCAAACGACCGTGCTTTGCCTGATCTAACGCGACCTTCATTATTTGTGTGGTAATGCCATTTATTTTAATATCCATTTGTAATGCAGTGACACCATCTTTTGTACCAGCTACTTTAAAATCCATATCGCCTAAATGATCTTCGTCACCTAAAATATCGGATAGCACGGAGAATTTATCACCCTCCTTAATTAAACCCATTGCAATGCCTGCAACCGGAGCTTTTAAAGGTACTCCAGCATCCATCATTGAAAGAGACGCTCCACATACTGTAGCCATTGAAGATGAACCGTTTGATTCAGTGATTTCAGAAACCACACGAATTGTATAAGGGAATTGGTCTTTTGATGGAACCACCGAATTTAAAGCTCTCCAAGCCAACTTACCATGTCCTATTTCTCTACGACCAGGAGCTTTTAAGAAGCTTGCTTCACCAACTGAAAATGGAGGGAAGTTATAATGGAGCATAAAATGCTCTTTAGTCTCTCCTGCAAGCTCATCAACGATTTGCATATCCTGGCCAGTACCTAAAGTAGATACGACAAGTGCCTGAGTTTCACCTCTGGTAAATAAAGCTGAGCCATGTGTTCTAGGTAGTAAAGATACTTTAGACTCGATCTGTCTTATTTCATCCTCGCGTCTGCCATCAATACGAGTTTTGTTTTCTAAAATATCAATACGCACTATGTCTTTTTCAAGATTTTTCAGAGCGGATTCTACTTTTTGGCTGTTATAATCATCGCCAAGCTTTTCTTGTAGGGCTGCTACAGTTTTTTCTTTAGCTTCGGAAATTTTTGTAACACGAACTTGTTTGTTGGTCTGAGCATAAGCCTCTCTTAAAGATTTTTCAGTAAGTGCGATAACTTCTTTTTCTATTTTACTATTATCTTCTTTTACAAACTCCCAAGTTTCTTTGCCGGCGGCTTCCTTGAAATCATTTATTAATTTAATAATAGGTTGTATTTCCTTATGTCCAAACTCAACGGCGCCTAACATTATTTCTTCAGATAATATATCAGCTTCAGATTCAACCATTAATACAGAGCTTGCTGTACCTGCCAGAACCAAATCAAGGCTTGATTCGGAAAGTTCGCCAGGGGTAGGATTTATTCCATATACGCCATCTTTATAAGTTACTCTGACTCCAGCTATGACCTCTGAAAAAGGAATTCCGGAAATGGCTATAGCAGCTGAAGCTCCTATTAAGCCGAGGATTTCAGGATCGTTTTCCATATCTGATGATATAACTGTGCATATTACCTGGGTTTCATTATAAAATCCGCTTGGGAACATAGGGCGCAGTGGCCTGTCAATAAGTCTTGATGTTAAAGTTTCTCTTTCAGTAGGTCTTGATTCTCTTTTAAAAAAGCCACCAGGGAAAGTCCCGTTTGCATATCTTCTTTCCAAGTAATTTACAGTAAGAGGGAAAAAATCAACACCTTCTTTTGCTTTCTTTTGCGCAACAACGGTACATAAAAGTACGGTTTCTCCATATGATATAATTACAGCTCCATCAGCTTGCCTAGCAATTTCGCCGGTTTCTAATGAAAGTGGTCTACCACCCCAATTAATTTCTTTCTTAACAATATTAAACATGTGTATCCTTATAAATATCAAAATTTCACCTTAAATACATTTTAAGGTTATAACTTAAATGATTATTAAATTAATAGCATCTAAATAGATACTATTTTCTTAAGCCTAAGGCTTTAATAAGCCCTTCATATCTAGACTGATCTTTGTTTTTAAGATAGTCCAGCAATCTTCTTCTGCGACCTACCATTATCAATAAACCGCGTCTTGAATGATGATCTTTGCGGTTTGTTTTAAAATGCTCAGTTAAGTTTGCTATGCGTTCGCTCAATATAGCAACTTGAATTTCAGTTGAGCCTGTGTCACCATCTTTAGTGGCATAAGTTTTAATTAATTCTTGTTTACGATTTAAAGTAACCGACATCATAATCTCCTTAATTTAGATATTAAAAACACGGGATGGCTTTACAAAACCATTACCCACTTCGCCAATTGCAACTAATTTTCCCTCACTCTTGATGATTAATTTTTCACCAATAATATAGTTATGGTCCTTTAATTTAATATTTCGACCCTGCCTAATTGCTATGGCTTCTTCAGGGTTAGATAATAGTACAGGGATGTCGTCTAGCACACTATCTACTGCAAGCAGTAACCCATCGGAAGATGGTTTATACATCTTATTATCGAAAACTTCCAGTGAAATCGCATTATCTAGATAAAAATTTCCTACTTGTGTACGTATTAAGCTTATAACATGGGCTTTAGTAGTAAGTTTTTCAGCTAAATCACGCGCTAATGAGCGGATATAAGTACCTTTTGAACATTTCACTTTAAAAGTGCTTGTAAACTCATCATGGTTATGCTCGATTAGCTTTAGAGCAAAAATTGTGATTAATCTTGGCTTTATAAAAAACTCTTCGCCATTTCTTGCGAGGTCATATGCTCTTTTACCGTCAATTTTTATGGCTGAAAAACTAGGTGGCGTTTGTGAAATGGTTCCTATGAACATAGGAAGTGATATTAGAATCTCATCTTTGTTTGGAACTTTGTCACATACAGATATTACCTTGCCGTCAGAATCACAACTATCAGTTTCTTCAGTCCATTTTACAGTAAATATATATTCTTTTATAGCATCTTGACAAAAAATTATAGTTTTTGTGGCCTCACCCATGGCTATTGGTAGAACTCCTTGTGCAAGAGGGTCTAGTGTTCCTGCGTGACCAACCTTCTGAGCGTTATAATAACGTTTTATAATAGATACTATTTTGGTTGAGTTGTATCCGGATGGCTTGTTAATTGCTATCCATCCATTCACAGCTTGTCTATGCCGACTATTTTTTGACATATAAGATACTATGCCGGCTCTGAGTTTAGTTCTTTTTTAGAGCTTTCAATCAGATTTTCAATATTACTGGCTACTTCAAAGCTGTTGTCTAATTTAAAAGTAACTTTCGGAATGAATCTTAATTGTACACGCCTTGCTAGCTGGTGAGTAATTTGCGGTGATATTCTATTTAAAGTTTCAATGAAACCCTCAGGAGCTACTCCGGCAAGGGGAAAAACAAATGCTGTAGCATTTCTCAAATCAGGACTAATTCTAACTTCAGGAACTGTTATAGAAATACCTACGATTTCAGGCTCATATAAAGTACCTTGCATGAAAATACTAGAAAGAGCGTGTCTTATTTCTTCACCAACTCGTAGTTGTCTTTGAGTAGGTGCTTTTTTAAAATCAATCCCGTTCATATTTATAGTGTCCTCGCTTC
>JBIKME010000195.1:0-2994 GCA_044359415.1 Rickettsiales bacterium
TATTGTTTACTTGTACTAAAACTCTTCTGTTCTTATACTCTTCGGATGATAATCTTTTTTCCACCTCCTCATCAACCCGATCAGCCATGGAAAGTTCTTTTTTAAGGCTATAACCGATTTCTAAATTACCATGCTCAATAGCATTAATCAGCAATTCAAGTAAAGCTATGCTTGTTTCATGAGCGTCAGCAGCAAGTGAGGATATGGCTGATGATAAACTAAGAGCGTCATTAGTATCCCTGATAGAAAACAACCCGTTGATCATTAAATCAGTAAGTTCATTAAATGTATTGGCAGGTTTTGATACTACGCCCTGTCTTTTATAATTTCTAATAGCCGCATTTACTACCGCTATCATCATATCAGAGTCAAATGGCTTTGTTATATAGTAATAAGCTCCGGCTGCTATTCCTTCTTGCGCCTCTTTTATTCCAATATCTCCGGTTTGCAAAATAACAGGTACATCTCTTAAAACCGTATGACGCTGCATTCTTGACAGGACTTCCATACCATCTAATTTAGGCATTATTTTATCAAGCAATACAACATCAAATTCTTCAGGGTTATCATTTAACATCTCCCACGCAACCTGACCATCAGTTGCTGTTTTGGATCTAAACCCCTCCCTAGAAAGACTTCTCGTGATAATTTCCAGATTGATTTTATCATCATCTACCACTAATACTTTAGCATCCATATTTTTTGATACCATATCACGTTCCTCCAAACATTCTAAAAATGGTATTATAGCGACTATTTATTAACAAATAATTTACAAAGCTATTTATTTACAAATTATAATAACAATTGATATAGCTAATCATATAGCGAAGGTAGAACAGGCCGTATAGATTTTAAGAAGCCATGTAAAACTAACCTGCAGAATTTATTTGCAGAATTTATTTTTAGTGATACTAAATTTTTAAAAAATCTTAAAATCAAAGCAAATTAAGCAAGCTATTAAAAATGCTGTTAATAAATGGATTTAACTCCTTTACCTTAGCTAACAAGACCCTATTAGAAGAAATTTGTTTTTTTAAAAACTCAGCTTTTTTCTTAATGGCATTTAAATCCGCAATATCATTTCGACTCATACTAGGCTTTTGCGCAGAATTTATAGACCTGACGAATCCAACCATTTGTTGCATCGCGTGCTTCACATCGTAATCAATATGTTCAATTAGAGAATTAAACTTCTCTGATGTGCCTTTTAAGCATTCCGTAACCTGCAGAGCTTTTACGGTTGCAGATCTGGGTTTCCCATCAATTAAAGCCATCTCACCAAAAACAGACTCTGCGCCACACTCAGCTAAAACAACCTTATTACCATTTTGAAAGCGTGATATCTCAATCTTACCATCCAAAACAAAATACAGACCGTCAGCCGTATCACCTTCATTAAAAATAGTATCGCCAGCTGAGAATTTAACTGTTTCTATACCGTTTGCTACTTGCATCATATACCTTATATTACAATATTCACATATCGGTATATTAACAATTATTTATTAACATTTTCTTAATTTATAAATTAAATAGCTTTTAAGAAGCATCCATATCAAATAGCCTCTTATGCTCATCCAAGGCAAATCTATCGGTCATACCAGCTATAAAATCAACTACAACTTCCGCTTGAGCATTAACATTTTTCGCGGCCAGAGCTTTAATGCGCCATTCAGTTGGTAAACACTCAGGCTCATTTTGTAATAAATTAAATAAATCATGTACAACCCTTTTTGCTTTACTTGTCATTCTGCAGACCTTGTAATGTCTGTACATATTCTCAAACAAAAACTCCTTTATGGATTTTACATTTTCATACATACCCTTAGAAAAACCAACCAGAGGCTTATTCAGATTTCTAATATCGTCAACCGTATTAATATTATTTTCTTTAATGTTTTTTAAAGTTTGACGCGTTATATCAACAACCATTCTATTAATCATTCTGCGATTTGCTTCGTGAATCAATCTTGCGGCGCTTAAGCTAGGAAATTCATTAGAAAGCTCTCGGAACATATTGCCTACTATCGGTAATTTCTTAACATCTTCAATTGAAAATAATCCGGCTCTTAATCCGTCATCAATATCGTGATTATTATAAGCAATATCATCAGCAAAAGATGCTATTTGCGCCTCACCGGAGGGAAACTTATCTAATTGCAAATCCAGATTCTTATCCAACGCTTCAATAACAGGATGTACTACTCCGTTATAACGGCTTTTGTCTCTTAATTCACCGGTAATAGGTCCGTTGTGCTTTATAATACCCTCTAATGACTCCCATGTTAAATTCAACCCGTCAAACGCAGCGTATTTATGCTCCAATTGAGTTATTACCTTTATCGTTTGCGCGTTATGATCAAATCCACATAAATCCTTAGCAGCCATAGCCAAAGCCTCCTCACCCGCATGTCCGAAAGGTGTATGTCCCAAGTCATGAGCAAGAGCAAGAGCTTCAGCCAGATCTTCATTTAATGATAAGTTACGGCTTATAGATCTTGCAATTTGCGCAACCTCAAGGCTATGAGTAAGTCTGGTGCGGTAATGATCACCTTCGTGGTTAACAAATACTTGAGTTTTATATTCCAGCCTTCTAAATGCAGTAGAGTGAATAATTCTATCGCAATCTCTTCTAAAATCAGAGCGGTTATTACTTTGTTCCTCGGCAAATAATCTCCCCCTGCTTTGCAGATAATCACATGCATATGGTGCTAATTGATGCTGACCTATATTAATCTGACTCGACAAGGGAAATAAAGACTCATATTTATTTTTACTTATTTTTTCTTTTGTCATATTTACTACCGTGTGTTATATTTCTTTTTGTTAAAGACAATAGGCAATTTTGATGAATGATACAACAAAAACAAACATACAAACGCAAGAAAGATTCATTATAACATCAGCAGCGGCTAAACGAATCTCACAACTTATGGATATGGAAGAAAATAAAAAGGTCAGACTACGCATTTCTGTATTAAGCGGCGGCTG
>JBIKME010000196.1:0-2993 GCA_044359415.1 Rickettsiales bacterium
TTAGTGGTCTCAGTAGTTAAGTTAACTGCTATAAGTCCGCTGCCTATGGCGCGTTTGACATCATCGGTCTTAAAAAACACCTCTTGTTGCCAGAAATTGGATAATTTGGCATGCGTTAGTAGTTTGCACATGCTATAGTGAAGATTTGTGGATAAAATAGGATACCAGAGTAATATCGAAATCTCAGGTTTCTGCCGGTGCAGGTTTTTAATAAAATCAGCCGCCTGATCATACTCGCTTTTTATTTCATAGCTTGGATCAATCAGTACAATTCCCCGATTTACTTTTGTGGCTAATGCCGATAATGCCCCGCTATAGCCATCACACTTATGGATTGTAATATTTTTCCCTTTTATGTTGCGTTTTAGGAATTCAAATTCTTTTGGATGTAGTTCCATTAGATGCAGCTTATCCTGCGCTCTCAAAAAACTTTTCGCTATATATGGTGATCCTGGATAGTAGTTTACATTATTCTGCGCTCTTACTTGTGCTATTACCCGATGATAAGGATGAGAGCTGTGTAATTTTTTCTGGGCTAAAATTTTGCATATACCTACTTCTGCCTCGCCGGTTTTTTTTGCCTCTGCTGATGATAAGTCGTATATGCCCCGACCAGCATGTGTTTCGATATAGCTCATGGCTTTGTTATTTTCAGCCATTTTATTTAGTATCACAGATAGGCAAAGATGTTTGTGGACGTCAGCCAGACAACCTGCGTGATACATATGTTGGTATGAAAGCATAGTTATATTTTAATATTGATTTCAATCAGATAACTTTCATAACATACCATAGTTTTATATAAATAACAAAATTCTACAGCTGCTGAAAAAACTAAAATGAATCATGAAAATAAGATGAAAGCAGAGTTGTTGTACACTTGATATGCAAATTACCATAAAGCTACATCTTTAAATGAATATTTGATTGATGGAAAAATGACAAAAAGCTGTTTTTAATTGTTGAACCTAAAGGCTATGATTCATTATCTGAAATTTAACAAGAAGAAAAAGCTAAGAGTCTGTTTAGAATCTTTTTAACGATAAAGCTACAAAAGCCAAGACAACCATTTGTAAACTTGTATTCAATTTTCTTTCACAATTTTTCCAGAGTCGCCGGCATTTTTAAAGCCAGGCAAATGACCTTTTTACAACCCATCTTTGCGGTATAACAGCAAAAGTATGAAGTTCATTTCTCTTGGCAATTTCTACCGTGCAACCCAATATTTCTTTTGCAGCTTCAGCAAATTTTTCTCCGCTATACCCACCATCTGCAAGGGCATTTACGACATGTGATAAATTATCTTTGTGTGTTTCAAATAGCTTTAGGGCACTGTTTTGATCGGTAACATTAGCTGTAGTGACACCAATTGCGTGCGGAAAATGGAGATAAAGGAACTTTGCAATAAGCAATTTACGCTGGTGCTGCCAATGCCAAACAATGTGGTGGCGAGTTGCGATCAAACCTTCATCACCTGCTACAGCAAATTTAGCAATGCGGATAATTTTAGAGGCGAGTCCAATGTACCTTGAATGGATAAAAGCTCTCAACCGCTGCAACCGAGAATGATTTGGAAAAGGCATAAAAAGCATCTAATACCCTATATTATCGTATAAACCTAGAAAAAGGAAAATTATATGCCAAAAAAATCGGAAATAGATTCAGAGATTATTTTATCCACTAAAGAGCAGAAAATAATTATTCCAACGGTTTATAGGAATAATTATCTGACCTCACTCAAAGCCATTAGCCACAACCAGATTACTTAATCTTTTATCAGAACGCTTGCTTTCGTAGACCCGAATGAAGCAGATATGAACTGAATAAGGTTAAAACTTCCAAGCTAAATACAGCCTACAAGCTGTGAGTATTTTTCATTTAACAGCCTTTAGGCTTTTGAGCTTCAAAAGAACAAATTGAGAAACAAGCTGCATGAAACAAGAGACCTTATAACAATTTACGATAAAGCTGACGACCAGTTTTCAAAAGCCCTGATTTCCTTGCTGACGATAGCTTCTGATAGCGATAAGTGATGGGAGAGTTCGACAATTCCTGAAAAGAGAGAGTTGGTGAATTTCGTGTTTGCGACCCTGCAGCTGAAAGGTGCAACCCTCTGTTATACCTTGAAAAAACATTTGATAGTATGCTCAAACTATCAAATTTTGATAACTGGCGGAAGCTGTGAGATTCGAACTCACGGAGGAGTTACCCCCTCGGCAGTTTTCAAGACTGCTGCCTTCAACCACTCGGCCAAGCTTCCACATCAATTTGCCTTTCGGCTTTTAAAAATAACGCAATCTGGAGACGTTTTTAGAACTGTTTACTTAAACCGCTCTAAAACTTTACCTCAGGCGACATTATTTAATTTAGAAGCTGCTTCTATCAGATCAAAACTACTCATGCAAGAAAATTTTAACTTTGCGATAAAATAGACATATTATACTATTTGCATATTATACTGACATCTTATTGTCCAGCAGTTCCCGTAGTTTTTAAATTGTCTATTTTACTTACAATTTGAAGGAGGAATTGCAAAATTTTTCGTAATGATTTATTTGTAGTTAGGTTTTTAACTCAAAATTATTGAGTTTTGTCGTGACTATGAAGGCTCGTAAAGACTTATCTGCGAAAGGATTATTTAATCAGGTTGCGGACAGTTTTAGGAAATTAGACAATATTTATCCTAAACAGGGTAAAATAAAAACATCGGATGCCATGTTATCCTGTCTTGCGATGTTCAGCCTGAAATACCCTTCGCTTCTGCAGTTTGATACAGGTCAGGATGAAGAGGTTGTAAAACACAACCTTAACCATTTATATAATGTAAGCATAGTACCAAGTGATACCTATATGCGAGAAATGCTTGATGTAATTTCACTTTGAACTTAAAAGACACTTACCACAATCTTTTCCGTATTGCTCAACGTGGCAAGGTACTTGAACGATATCTTTTTATGGATGGATAAGTATTATCTTGTATCTGCTGATGGTAC
>JBIKME010000197.1:0-2991 GCA_044359415.1 Rickettsiales bacterium
AGATTTTGCTGAACCTTACTAAGGTGAATATTAGAAATCTGTATTGGAAGCTATATATAGATATAAGTAAATTATCTATATTCACTAATGAGTTTAATTATATTTATATTGGGTGATAAAATGTTATATTACTTTAAAAATAGTTATGAGATAATTAAGTGAATAATATATTTAAGACTTATCGTGATTCTTATGAAATACAATCAAGGATAAATAATCCTAAAATCATAGTTGGAAAAAGAAGTTATTATGCTGGATATTATCATGGTAAACATTTTGAAGATTGTGTTCTTTATTTAGATTCCTCTGATAAAAATAAGGATGTTGATAAATTAATTATCGGTAAATATTGTTCTATTGCAAGTGGTGCGACATTTATGATGTCAGGTAATCAGGGACATCGACATGACTGGATTGCAACATATCCTTTAGATATTATTGAGGATCACAAAGATTCTAGTAAGAAGGTACCTGCGGCTTTCTTAAAAAAAGGTGATACTGTAATAGGTAATGATGTATGGATTGGCTTTGAAGCCTTAATAATGCCTGGGGTTAGTATTGCAGATGGTGCTATTATAGGCGCAAGAGCGGTTGTGACCAAAGATGTGGCACCTTATGAAATAGTAGGTGGAAATCCTGCCAAATTAATACGCAAGAGATTTACCGAACAACAAATAGAAATTCTGTTAAAAGTAAAATGGTGGAACTGGCCGGAAGAAAAAATTAGAACCAATATAGATATTTTAAGAAGTGGTGATGTGCGTAAAATAGAAAGAACTTACGAAGATTCTATTTGATCAGTTGTTATTATATCCGGCATATAGATTAAGAAAACAGGGGTTGCGAACTTTATAGAACTGTTGTAGTTTTAGTATGGATTATTGATGCATTTTTATCCTTACTGATTAATTTTTAGAAATTATTTTTGTTTTCAGAAGTAAAATACCCTTGGATTTTTTTAGGTCTAATTTTTGGGTGAGTTAAGTTTTACTATTATATTAGAGCTTTAAATTGGCAAAGAATGAAATTTTAAATATTAATTTAAAACCTCAAGACAAGAAAAAAATCATTATGCTTGCAGATGCTGCAGGTATGACTGTTTCTGAATATATTGTCAGCAAGTTATTATCTGATGATTCTGAGAATAAATCTCATATTCTTTCTAAATATGAAGATGATCTGTTAACCCATACATTAAACAATACTATTTTAATTCGTTATTTAGTAGATAAGATTGGTGACGTTCAAACCATAGAAAAAGCTAAAGAGTCTGTGAACAAGTGGATAGATACTAACTATAAAGATTCTAAATAATGATTATTGCTATTAATGTTAGATGATTCTTCATGAACGAGTCAGTTGCATAGCCTTTATGCGTTTGTAAGATTATTTTTGATAAAGGGATAGACCTTATCAATCTATATCTTATTTTTACATATCTAAGATCAAAATATAATTGCTTTATATTCGATATACTGGTCATTCTTAATATCCACCATGTTATCTGATGTTATTGGATATTTACTCATTTTATATAGTTCAAGAAATACAAATATACAACCATGTGTATTATATTATTTACATATATTCTAAATATGATATAGTAGTATTTATTTAGTTACTGCGGAGGAGATATACAGATGGTAGATAACGGACAAGATGATATGTATATGGATGATGATTATAATTATTCTGATGATGATTCAGAGAGCATAACTGGTAATGATGATTTTGATGATGATGATGACTTTCCAGAGAATAGAAATTATACTTTAGATGATAGTGTCATTCCACCAAATGTTTTGAATGCAATTCCTACCGAAGATCTATTAGAAAGATTTATGAGAGCTGCTGAAGCAGGTGATGTAGAAACATTGAAACCAATGCTTACTGATGAGATGTTGTTAGATCATTATGCGTTAAAGCAGGAAAATAGAAATCCATTACATTACGTAGCAGAATATTGTAGTGGGGTTGGAGTAAAGACTGTCTGTCAATGCGGAGTAGATCTAAACGCAAAGGATACAGAAGGAAATACAGCATTGCATGTAGCTGTAGAAAATAATAAACTTGCTGCTGTGCAGGCACTAATTAACGCTGGAGTAAACTTAAATCTAAGAAATTTTAACCAGTATACACCATTAACTTTAGCCGCAGAAGCAGGTAATATTCCTGGTGTGGAGTTGCTAATTGCAGCCGGAGCAGATGTAAATTACAAGAAGAGTTATGACAAGACACCACTTTATGTAGCTACAAGCGCAGGTAATACTCCTGTTATGGAGTTGCTAATTGGAGCAGAAGCACAGGTAAATGAAAGTGATGGTCTTGCCAAAACGCTATTAGGTGTAGCTGCAGCAGCGGGTAATGTTCCTGCTATGAAGGTTCTAATGGCAGCCGGAGCAGATCCAAACAAGGCAAGTGGTCGTTCTGGGAATACGCCATTACATGATGCAGTTAGAGCAGGTCAAGTAGATGCGGTGGTAACACTATTGGAAGCCGGAGTAAATGTAAATCCATTAAATGCTGATGGCCAGACACCATTACATTGCTCACCAAATAGAGATACGGTTCTGAAATTAACTAAAGCTGGAGCAAATGTAAATGCCCAGGATTCTTACGGCAATACACCACTTCATAGTGCTACTATGAATGGTAATGTAGAGGTAGCGTGTGCACTACAATACGAATGTGGAGCTCAAATAGGTATACCAAATCGTGATGGTTGGACAACAGACAAGATGGGATCTTTGTATCCTCCCCAACCTAAGACCGGCGTACAATTACCTCAACTGGAAGATCTAGAGGAAACAGCAAAATTATTAAAAAAGACAGTAACAAAGGCTGGAATAAACCCAAAAAGATTAGACGCAGTAATAGCGGCGGAGTTAGTAGATAATGTGCTTAATCCCCATGATTGTAGTACAGTATTACATCATGCTGCTTTTCGTGCTGACCTAGCTGCAGTAGATAAATTGTTAAAAGCCGGTGCGG
>JBIKME010000222.1:0-2671 GCA_044359415.1 Rickettsiales bacterium
CTTACCCAACCTGAAGCTTGGCTGAAGGCTTACTAAAAATTTATACTTTTTTATATAGGCAAGTTCCTTTGCACCAAAGAAGAATACCGCACAGCAACGCACCGTGATACTCGGCATTCGTGAAGCGACAACTTGGCTAAAAATGTCCATGCGTCGGCAGGTACATTCATCAGGTTTGGGACAACGTATGGCCAATACATGGCGCGGTGATATTTATCCGCGCGGGCAAAATTCCATTCGGGCGGCTGGTCTGGCTTGTGCCACAGGTCAAATTGCCAAAGCTGATCCGTTTCGACGAAGAAGACAAGCACTGGTATGACAAACTGCCGCGGCTGATTTTGAAAAACAGGTCAGATGAGTAACTTTAAAATAATCGCCAAAACTAAACTCTAAGTTTATTTACAGGGGTGTTTTTAAAGAAAATTTTTGGCTTTGTTTATTTTTATCGCTGTATCGTTAGTAATAGTAACAATATCCGACCCAAAATAAACAAAACAATCCCGAACGGGAAGAAAACGTAGATATAGAGGCTAAAACGCTAAAATCATCCCGAAAGGGTTGAATAATGGCTGTAAATAAAGTTGAAAAACTTGGTGAGATCATCAAGAAAATACGTAAAGAGCAAGGGTTAACCCAAGAACAACTCGCAGCCACAACAGGTGTCGGCGTACGCTTTATTCGTGAATTGGAGCAAGGAAAAGAATCTTGTCACATTGGCAAGGCACTGACGGTTGTTACAATGCTTGGAATTGATATTGAAGCAAATGGTATACAATTATGAGCCGCATATTAGATGTTTACCTGTGCGATAATTTTATCGGCACGCTGACCCAAGATAACAGTGGCGATTTAGAACTTGTTTATGATCAATGTTATCTTGAAGCCACAACCCACGGCATTTCACCATCTCTCCCTTCAACACAGAAACTTCATAAAGGTAAAATTGTAAGCTGGCTAAATAAAGCCCTTTCAAGTTTATGTTTTATCTTCATAGAACCTGGTTATTTTGCCTGATTATTTTGATCTAGCGGTTTGTAAAATTCATATCCGTGATTCTTGTCATTAAGGCAATAGAGTGAGTGGATAAAGCCTTTTTTTTGCAGCCCAGAATATTACATAAAATACTCTAGTAATTATTTCTATTGCTATTTATCCGAATATGCATATTAGATATAATTATTAGATATAATTGAATGTTATTTTCTTTAAATTTATATAAGAGAAAGTAATTAGGCAAACTATAACAAAACAATTATAAAAGATAAGTATAATGAAACGAAAAGACAGATTTTCCGACGAACAAGAACCTCCAAGTAACAACGCTCTTTCCAAAGAATTTGATTTAAACCACTTTATGCCAAAATCTTCATGCGGAGTGACTTATTCTAGCTCTGACGATTCTGATATTAAAGCTTCTGTAATTTCAAAAAAATCTGCTTCTCAAATAACTGATGTAAAATCAGCAAGCGAACGTTCGGAGTTATTTTTAAAAAAATTTTATCCTGGTGCGACTATAGATGATTGGAATAACTGGAAATGGCAGGTACGAAATCGAATTAGAAACACAGAAGATCTTGCTAGAATTATAAATCTAACCGCTGACGAGAGATCAGCGGTGGAAACAAGAAGAGTTAGCCTTCCTATTGCAATAACTCCATATTATTTATCACTGATTGACCCTGAAAATGCAGAACAAGCTTTACGAAAAACTCACATTCCGGTAGGAGGAGAATTCTTAACTTCTCCTGGCGAGGACCCTGATCCACTAGGTGAAGATCACAGCACTACAGTTCCTGGATTAGTGCATAGATACCCAGATAGAGTTTTATTTTTAACAACAGGGTTTTGCTCTACATATTGTCGTTACTGCACGCGTTCGCGAATGGTTGGAGAAACCAATGGTGAATACAGCTTTAGTACAAGCCAATGGGAAAAGTCTGCGCAGTATATTGAAGAACATACTGAAATACGCGACTGCCTGCTATCAGGTGGAGACCCTTTAAGTATAGACGATGACAAGCTGGAATGGCTTCTTAATCGCCTGAGGAGCATTAAACATCTTGAGTTTATTAGAATAGGAACAAAAATACCAGTAGTTATGCCACAAAGGATTACAGGCAATCTTACGAAAATGTTAAAAAAATATCATCCTCTGTGGATGAGTATACATTTTACACACCCGGAAGAACTTACTCCGGAAACTATTGAGGCCTGCAATCGTTTGGCAGACGCAGGAATACCACTTGGTAGCCAAACCGTTCTTCTTAAAGGGATTAACGATGATATCAATATTATAAAACCTCTCATGCATGGACTACTAAAGGCACGTGTTAAGCCTTATTATCTTTATCAATGTGATCCAGTATCCGGCTCAGCACATTTTCGTACCACTGTAGAAAAAGGTTTAGAGATAATACGTGGGCTGAGAGGGCATACAACCGGCTATGCAGTACCGCAATTTGTAATAGATGCGCCGGGTGGTGGCGGGAAAATACCTTTACTACCTGAATATATTGTTGGACGCGATGGAGACGACTTATTACTTACTAACTTTGAGGGCAATATTTATCGTTACCCAGATCCTGAAGGCAACACAGGAAAGATACAACAGACATTAAAAGATACTGCTTTGGTATGAGTTATAACGAGCTTATTTTCTGGATTTAACATG
>JBIKME010000198.1:0-2976 GCA_044359415.1 Rickettsiales bacterium
ATTCAAATCATAGGTTTTATAATGTCATTTGTGTTCCATCGTAGTAATGTCGCAAGTTATCCTGTTGCCGTAAGTGGTGATGGAATTTATATATTTGATAAGGATGGAAAGAAATATTTAGACGGTTGCTGTGGCGCTGCCGTTTCATGCTTGGGGCATAGTAATGAAGAGGTTAGAAATGCAATAAAGGAGCAAATTTCAAAAATAGCTTTTGCGCATAGTGGATTTTTCACGACTGAACCTATGGAGGAATTAGCTGAGTTCTTAGTGAAAAATGCTCCTTCTGGTATTGAAAGGGTTTATTTTGTCTCAGGTGGCTCGGAAGCTATTGAAGCTTCGATAAAGTTAGCAAGACAATATTTTTTAGAGCAAGGAAAAAACTCTAAAAAATATGTAATAGCAAGATTGCAAAGTTATCATGGTAATACGCTTGGAGCTCTTTCGGCTGGAGGAAATCAATGGAGACGTATACCATATGAGCCGATTCTTATAGAAATGAAACATATCTCTCCTTGTTATGAATATCGTTTAAAAAAAGAAGGTGAGTCCTCTTATGAGTTCGGACAAAGAGTTGCAAATGAACTCGAAGATCAAATATTAGAGCTGGGGCCTGAAAATGTTATGTCATTTGTTGCCGAGACTGTAGTGGGAGCGACGATGGGTTGCGTACCGGCTGTTGAGGGGTATTTTAAGCGTATTAGGCAAATATGTGATAAGTATGACATACTACTTATTTTAGATGAAGTAATGTGCGGAATGGGTAGAACCGGTAGTTTATTTGCTTGCGATCAAGAAGGTATTTCAGGTGATATTATAACAATAGCAAAAGGATTGGGAGCCGGTTATCAGCCGATAGGGGCGATGTTGGTATCTGGTAAGATATACGACACTATTTCTAAAGGCTCGGGGTTTTTTCAGCACGGGCATACATATATCGGTCATGCAACCGCCTGCGCTGCGTCATTACAAGTACAAAAAATCATTCAAAGAGATGGTTTGTTGGATAATGTAGTCAATATAGGAAAATATTTGGAAGAGTCGCTTAAGAGTCGTTTTGTAAATCATCCACATGTCGGTGATATAAGGGGGCGTGGTTTGTTTTATGGCGTTGAGATAGTAGAAGATAAAGTAAGCAAAAAACCTTTTGAAAGTTCTATGAAAATTAATGCAAAATTAAAATCATTTGCGATGCAAGAGGGGTTGATGTGTTACGCCATGGGTGGGACGATAGACGGTAAAGCCGGAGATCATATAATGTTTGCTCCACCTTTTATTGTTAATAAAAATAATATTGATGAGGCTTTGGATAAATTTACTAAAGCTTTAGCTGGTGTCTTTGGAAAATAGTGTAGAAAATAGTTTCCAAATATAAATATACTGCATGAATATCCGACAACACAAAATTCTGATAACGCCTTTTTAATTAATTATCTTGTTGTCGGGGTGAAGTTGTGTTAAAGAAATATGTTGTAGTTTAATAGCTGTTATTATAGATTCGTAACAGTGAATTTATGAAGGGGTTTTTTTGATGAAGAAAATATTCGTATCCGGTCTTTTTTCGTTAATTATAGGCGGATTTATTATTGCGATGACTTCTGTAACTGGAAGGGCGGTTGCGTCAGATAAATTTATTACAATCGGCACCGGAGGTGTCACTGGTGTTTATTATCCAACAGGCGGCGCTATATGCAGGTTGGTAAACAGAGGAAGAAAAGATCACGGGATTCGTTGTTCTGTTGAATCAACAGGTGGTTCTGTTTATAATCTAAACGCTTTGCGTGATGGAGGATTGGACTTAGCTGTATCACAGTCTGACTGGCAGTATCATTCGTACAATGGAACAAGTATTTTTGCCGATCAAGGCGCTTTTTCAGAGCTGCGTTCATTGTTTTCTCTTCATACTGAGGCCTTTACGGTTGTAGTTAGGGCTGATTCTGGAATTAATAAATTCGATGATATTGTAGGTAAGAGAGTAAATATAGGTAACCCTGGTTCGGGTAATCGCGCTACTATGGAAGTTGTAATGAGATCCAAGGGCTGGACTAAAGATACTTTTAAGATTGCTTCTGAGTTAAAAGGTTCAGAGCAGCCTCAGGCTTTGTGTGATAATAAAATTGATGTAATGATTTATAATGCTGGTCATCCAAATGGAGCTGTTCAGGAAGTTGCCACTTCATGTGAGGTTAAGGTTATAACTGTTGATGGTGAGGCTGTAGATCAATTAGTCGATAAAAGTCCTTATTACGCTTATACTGAAATCCCAGGCGGTATGTATGCCGGCAATCCGGATCCTATAAAAACATTTGGTGTAAAAGCTACCTTTGTAACCACAACCAAAGTTGATGAGGAAGTTGTATATCAGATTATAAAAGCGGTTTTCGATAATTTTGATAACTTTAAAACACTGCATCCGGTTTTTGTAAGTCTTGATCCTAAAAAGCTAATTACTGAAGGTAACTCAGCACCTTTACATGACGGAGCTAAGCGCTACCTGAAAGAAAAAGGACTGATGTAACAGCATTGATCTGATTTTTTTAATAAATATAAAAAAGTCCTCCTGTTATAAGAGGACTTTTTTTTACTGGTTTACTAAAATACTCTTTTAATTACCTGCCTTTTGTTTTATATTAGGTGCCATATTTGTTCTTATAATCAATATATATAGTAAGGTTTATTAAGTGAATAAAACTGCAAAAATTACTGACTCTGAATTACAGGATCTGGTTGTAGAAAGTGATAGCGGAGCAAGAAGGCCATCTGGCATAACTGCTAAAATATTATTAGTGACTGCTTTATCCTGGTCTTTGTTTCAGTTGTGGACAGCTTCACCTTTGCCATATACGGATCTGGCGAACTTTTTAAACATCCCGGTTCTTAACAGTACATATATACGCTATATCCATTTAGCATTTGCTCTTACGCTTGCTTATATATCTTATCCTGCTTTTAAATCTAGTCCGCGCGGCTATGTGCCTG
>JBIKME010000200.1:0-2955 GCA_044359415.1 Rickettsiales bacterium
GTTAAAAAATAAACTACATGATTCCAGGGAGCTTTTTATTGATAAATTGTCTCATTTTGGAAATAGCGGAGACTTAGGTGAGTTGTATCATTCGGTAAGTGTTCTGGCTACAAAATATAATTTAAGCATTTTAAATATAGAAGAAATAGAAGCAAAGGCTAAGGAGTCAGAAGAAGATCCTAAGTCTTCAAAAAAAGGTAAGAAAAAAGAAGAAGCACCTGCTAAAGTAGAAAAAAACGATCAGCCAAAGGTGGCAGAAGTTGGTGTGGCTCTTGAAATAAAAGGTTCTTACAGTGATTACATACTGTTTAAAGAAGATTTGGCAGTAGCTGAGATGTTATTAAAGATTGATGCGGAAAATATAAAGGTAAAAGAAAATGAAGTTGGAATAATATTTGCGACTTTAAACCTTACCACATATGCAATTAATAAAACACCGTTTCAGAATGCTTTAGGAGTTAATGATAAAAAAGAGGATGCAGATGTTAAGAAATAAAATACTAATATGTTTTACACTAATGGCAATACCTGCTTTATCGGAAGCCGCAGGCAGAGATCCTTTCACTCCGTTTCAGCAAGGTAAGCAGCCTACTGATACTGATGATGTAAAAAGTGAAGAGGTAGAAACTGCTTTTGTGACTCCTTTGACAAAAGATCCTTTATCTTATTATCAATTAGCAGGAGTTATAATATCGCCTTGGGATTCATTTGTTTTGATAAAATCAATGGATAAGCGCGAACATTTTGCAACCATCGGAGATTCCTTAGGAAAAGAAGGTGGAGTAATCGATCTGATTTCAGTTGATGGAATTACTGTCGATATTGACGGCAAACTAATTAATTTAACAGTAACTAATAGGTTTGATATTAATGATGGAAACAATTAAGAAGCTAGTTAGCGTTATATCTATATTATTTTTAACCACAAGCTGTATGGATGCTGAAAAGGCTCTGGAAGGCGATCTTATAGAATCGGAAACTCTGGTCGATAGTAAGAAATTTATTGATCAAAGCAAATTGAGGGCTGATAAATTTGCAAAATATGGGCCTGAAGTTGTCGAGATAGATGAGTCTACAGTACGAGAGGATACAAGCTCCCAGGTGTTTAAAGAGGAGGCGGTTAATTACGCCGATCTAAAAGATGACGGTGTTGGTAATATATTCGCAATCGATCTGAATGTTGAGAATGTGTCAATAAGAACATTTACTCAGATGTTATCTAAAGTAACAGGCATAAATTTTCTGGTCTCCGATGAGGTTTCCGGTTTGGTTACTGCCAAGTTAGAAGGGGTTGATTGGCCTAATGCTTTAGATTCCGTTCTTAATTTAAAAGGATACGCAAAGCATGTTGATAACCAAGCCAATATAATTCGTATACATAGTCAATCTGTTATAGTAGCTTTGGAATCTTTTGAAAGACAGCGTAAAACCGATTTACACAAAACGGCGGCATTAGATGTTGCTAATAAGCCGATGTATACTGAAATATTCAAATTATTTTATAGTAAACCTGCCGATGTAAAGGCAATATTGGAAAATGTACTAAATGCCGGAAAGGTTGCAGCTACAGGAGACATGAGAAGCACTACTGCGCAAATTACTATTGACGCAAGAGTTAATCAGATAATAGTAAAAGCAACTGAAGAGGATGTGGAGCTTATCAGAAAGTTAATTAAAAAAATAGACTCTCGTACTAAGCAGGTATTTATTGAAGCATTCGTAGTTGAGGTTACTGATGATTTTGCTAAAGAATTAGGTGTAATGTTGGGTATGGATGTCAGTGAATCAAACAAAGATGATGGCGGTAGTGGTGTAAAATATAACGTAAGAGCTACCGGTCTTGCTGGTACTGAGGCAGATACTGTTTCTGCCGGTTCCACCGGAGCCTCACTTACTGACTTTGCAGTTACCGGTGCAACAAGTGGTATAGGTGCTTTGTTTGGTGTGGGTGATGCTGCCGATCTTAAGGTTGCCCTTACTGCTCTGGAAGAGGATGAGGTATCTAAGATTATTTCTAATCCAAGAGTATTTACGTTAGATAACCAAGAGGCTACAATATTTCAGGGAAGTGAAATACCTTACGAAACAAGTTCAGATGGTGGTACAAATGTTGAATTTAAATCAGCTGGTTTGAATTTATCAGTTACTCCGCAAGTTATAGGTGATGGAAACTTAATGCTAAAAATTAGTTTGAATAAGGATTCTGCTGATACTTCTAAAACTAATCCGCCAATTACATCAAGTTCAATCAATACGAATCTTGTTACAAAAGACGGTTCAATTGTGGTAATAGGAGGTATATATACCCAAACTAAGAGTGATGCTGAGTTTAAGACCCCATTCTTCGGAGATCTGCCAGGAGTAGGTAAATTATTCCGCAAAGATACTCGCCGGAATGATAAAAAAGAGTTGATGATCTTTATAGCTCCTAAGATTATATAAGATTGTTATTTATCAATATCAAGAGATCCGGTTAAGAACTAACCGGATCTCTTTTATTTTATGTATATGCTAATGTGATCATAACTATTATCAGTCTGAAAAATGCTTTTGTTAGGTTTTTTTGGGGCGTCTGTTTTGGTACATATTGTGAGCTGCTATTAACAAAAAATTAATTATTTTGCCATATACTAAACCATAGTAATATAGTAGTATTGCTATTTAAGTTTTATAGTTAAATTGAGCCAAGGCCATTAGGATATATGAACGAAGATAAAACAAATCATACAAATCAAGCAGGACCCAATCCTTTATCAAGACAGGCTCCAGTTCGTCCAAATCAACCGGTTTTGCCTCAAAATCAGGCGCGCCCAACCCCGTCTCAACAGATGCAGGGGCAGGCTCCAAGGCCTTCTCCGAATTCGCCTGCAGCTCCTGCTACTCCGGCGGCAAGGCCAGGGGTGTTGTCGCCAAAAGAAGCATTCCAGCAAGCCCTGACAATGGGAGATGAAGTAA
>JBIKME010000202.1:0-2948 GCA_044359415.1 Rickettsiales bacterium
CAGGAGCGGCTGAGAGGATAAGTGATCTTTTGGGCACTAAGTCCTCGATACTAAATAACGGTACTATCACGCTAGCTAATAATTTAAAAGGAAATATAGAATTTAAAAATGTAAGCTTTGCTTACCCTTCTAACTTAAATAAGCTAGCCTTAAAGAACTTCAATTTAAATATAAAAAGTGGCCAGACTATTGCTTTAGTTGGACCTTCTGGTGCAGGTAAATCAACTATATTTCAGATGTTATTACGTTTTTACAATATTCAAAGAGGTACTGTTTTTATTGACGATAATGATATTTCTTTAATTAATCTAAAGGAACTAAGAGGATTATTCGGACTGGTTCCCCAGGATCCTATTATATTTTCAAATTCAGTCTATGAAAATATATTATTCGGTAATCCTGCGGCCAGCAAGGAAGATGTTTATAAAGCGGCGCATCTGGCTGCCGCCACTTCATTTATAGAAGATTTGCCTAATGGTTTTGATTCTGTTTTGGGTGAGAAGGGAGTTAGGTTGTCAGGTGGAGAAAAGCAAAGAGTGGCTATTGCGCGGACTTTTTTAAAGGATCCTAAAATACTTTTGTTAGATGAAGCAACATCTTCTTTAGACAGCGCGAATGAAAAGTTAGTATTAAAGGCTCTAGATAATTTGAGAGCAAATCGTACGACCATAGTTATAGCTCATAGATTATCAACGGTAAAAAATGCCGATAGAATTATCGTTATAGACAAAGGAGAAATACAAGAAGAAGGTTCGCATGAAGAACTTATTAAACTAAATGGCTTATATGCTAAATTGGTAAAAATACAATTTAGCAGCTAACGTGATTTTTTTAAACTCAGATTAATCATCTTTTATTATCCAGCCACCACCTAATAGTTGTTCATTGTCATATATAACGCAAGCCTGCCCTGGTGTTATTGCTCTTTGAGGGACCGAAAGCTTAATCGTGGCAATGTTGTTTTGAACCGGAAAAATAGTAGCTCCGACAGCAGCCTGAGTAGAGCGGGTTTTAACGGTTACTTTCAAACCATCAGTGCTAATCGATTTGTCGGAGATCCAGTTGATATCCTTAATTCTAAATTCATAGGAATTTAGATATTCTTCGGATCCTACAATTACTTGTTTTAGGTCCGGATTAATTTTTATGACATATAATATATCTTTACCTCCTATACCAAGGCCTTTTCTCTGTCCTATGGTATAATTGACAATTCCTTTATGTCTGCCGATTACTTTACCGTTTATGTCCACTATATCACCTTCTTCCCAGGCCTGCGGTCTTAGTTTTTCAATAACTTTTGCATATGAGCCGTTTGGCACAAAACAAATATCCTGAGAGTCAGGCTTGTCGGCTATATCCAGACCATATTCCAAAGCTAATTTTCTGGTTTCTTCTTTTTTCAAATTACCGAGCGGAAAATATAAATAATTTAATTGTTCCTTGGTAGTTGCAAATAGAAAATAGCTTTGATCTTTTGTTTTGTCAGTTGCTTTATGTAATTCAGGCTTGCCGTCTTTGTTAATTACTTTCTTAATATAATGACCCGTTACAAGGGCGTCGGCATTTAAATCTTTGGCTACTTTAAACAGGTCTCTAAATTTTACAGATTGATTACATTTTACGCATGGTATAGGAGTTTCTCCACGCAGATAGCTATCGGCAAAGTCTTCGATAACCTCTTGTTTAAACAAACTTTCGTAATCAAGTACGTAATGCGGGAAACCAGCTTTATCAGCTACGGTTTTTGCGTCATATATATCCTGCCCTGCGCAGCAGGCTCCTTTGCGCTCCAGAGCAACGCCATGGTCGTAAAGCTGAAGGGTAATGCCTATTACTTGATAACCTTGTTTATGCAGCATGGTTGCAACAACGGAGCTATCCACGCCACCTGACATGGCTACAACCACTTTAGTTTCTGTTATTTTTTTATTTTTACAAAATTCATTCTTCATAATTCATTCTTCATATTCTGGTCTTGTAACTGGAAAACAGCGTAAGTTCAAGTAATTAAGATATTTTTACCGCGCTATTTATTGTTTTTTGTATAATATTTTTAATTGGTTTAAAACTTATCCGATGATGTATTGTTATTCCGTAATTGTTAATTGCCTCTTGATGTTTTTTGGTACCGTATCCGGAGTTGTTTTTCCAGTCATATTGAGGGAATTGTTTATCCAGATCTTGCATTATATTATCTCTGGTTACTTTTGCAATTATTGATCCGGCCGCAATGGACAAACTAAGGCTGTCTCCGTTTATAATCGCTTTTGATTTACATTGTAAATCTGGTGTTTTATTTCCATCTATCAGAGCCATATCTGGAATCACAGGTAAATTATTAACAGCTATTTGCATTGCTAGTAATGAAGCTTGTAAGATATTTAGTTTATCAATGTCTTGTACACTAACTATTCCTATTCCCACCTGTGAACTGTTAATTATTTCTTGATATAACATAATTCTTTTTTTTTCTGATAACTTTTTTGAATCATTAATACCGGCAGGAATGTTATCAGGATTAAGGATTACTGCTGATGCTACAACCGGTCCGGCCCACGGACCTCTGCCAGCTTCATCTACTCCGGCTACTATAGTACCTAGCGTACTTTCCAAATCGTAACTAATCATAATAGGAGCATATGAATATTAAAATTATAATAATTAGATTTAATGCGGTTAATTATTATAATAAAAGCAGTTATTAATATAGCTAAAACTTATAAATTAATCTTTGATACCGGTAATTAGGTGATAATTTACATAATTACCACCGGAGAACTTGACCTTAAGCTATTCTTCCCTATTTTAGAGTTAATTACAAATTTTATAAAATATTAATGTTAAAATGAAAATAGCTAAGGATGATTCTAATATAAATCCGTTACTAAATTTAAAAAATTTAGTAAGAGATGATTTAGAAAAGGTAGATAATCTTATATACAGTC
>JBIKME010000203.1:0-2939 GCA_044359415.1 Rickettsiales bacterium
TTTTTATTTTACCCTGTTTAGGATAAATATTGTCTAATTTCCTAAAACTGTCCGCAACCTGATTAAATAATCCTTTCGCAGATAAGTCTTTACGAGCCCTCATAGTCACGACAAACCTCAATACTTTTGAGTTAAAAACCTAACTACAAATAAATCATTACGAAAAATTTTGCAATTCCTCCTTCAAACTGTAAGTAAAATAGACAATTTAAAAACTACGGGAACTGCTGAATTAGTTCCAAGGCCAATAACTATATATCAAGCTTGTTCTTAAGATTTTCTCCCATAATGGCACTTTGCTCAGTAATAAATTTATAACGAAGCTCAGGCTTCTTACCCATCAGCTCCTCCACCCTTACTGCTGTCAGCTCCTCCGATTCTTCATTAATAACCACTTTTAGCAACGTACGCTTCCCGGGAGTCATTGTCGTTTCTTTTAATTGCGCTGGCGTCATTTCTCCTAGACCTTTGAAACGCCCGATTTCAACATTTCCTTTGCTTTGGCTCAATTGTTTGACCAAATCATCTTTTTCCCGATCCGTGCCTACATAATAAGACTTAGTACCTTGCGTAATTCTATATAAAGGCGGCTGCGCTAAATATAAATGACCCTGCTTTATTAAGTCTGGTGTAAATTTATAAAAATACGTCATTAATAAAGAGGCTATATGCGCTCCATCAACATCCGCATCAGTCATGATAACAATTTTTTCATAGCGCAATTCGGCTTCAGAATAGCTATCACCCACACCACAACCAAAAGCTATATTCATATCTTTTATTTCCTGGTTTTGTAATATCTTATCCTTTGTAGCACTTGCTACATTAAGTATTTTACCGCGCAGCGGTAAAATGGCTTGCGTTTTACGATCCCTGGCCATTTTAGCTGAACCACCGGCCGAATCTCCCTCCACCAGAAATATTTCGGTACCCTCAGGATTCTGCTGCGTACAATCGGTTAATTTTCCCGGCAAACGAATTTTCTGCATTACTGTCTTACGAGCAATTTCTCTTACCTGCTTACGGTTAACTCTCTCTTCAGCTCTATCTGCAATGAATGAAAGCAACTCCAAAGCCGCGTCTTTATTATCAGTTAACCAATGATCAAACTTATCTTTTACAGCATGCTCGACTAATTTAACAACCTCTCTATTTGAAAGCTTGTCCTTTGTTTGCCCCTGGAATTGAGGATTGGGAATAAATAAAGAAATAATGCCGTGAATAGTATTAAATACATCATCTGCTGTAATAATTCCGACTCTTTTATTCCCCGCCAAATCGCCAAATTCTTTTACGCCCTTAAACAAAGCATTTCTAAGTCCAACCTCATGCGTTCCACCCTGAGGGGTTGGTACCGTATTGCAAAAAGATTGAGTCTTCACATCACGCAAATACGCCCAATGAACCGCCCACTCAACACGACCAGCATTATCAGGAAAGCGACTGGTGCCTATAAAAGGCTCGTCCGTTACGGTATTTTCTTTCTTTATTGATGATACCAGATAGTCGACTATACCATTTGGAAATTGTATTATATCCTCGCTAGGGACTTTACCTTTTGTATCAAGCAAGCTAGCAGCGCATATCCATCTGATTTCAACACCTTTAAATAAATATGCTTTAGACTTGGCCTGATTATATAAACGATGAGCTCTAAAAGCTATTCCATCATCAAAAATATCCTTATCCGGCAAAAATGTTATAGTTGTTCCATGCTCTTTCTTCTTACACTCACCTACAACTTCCAGAGCACTGGTTGCTAACCCACGGGAATAGCTTTGCTTATAAATTTTTTCATCACGCCTAACTTCTACAACAAGCTCCTCAGATAGAGCATTTACCACAGATATACCAACACCATGCAGACCACCTGAAGTATAGTAAACCTTGTTACTGAATTTACCACCAGAGTGCAAAGTAGTTAATATTACTTCCAATGCCGATTTATCAGGATATTTAGGATGTTTATCAACTGGTATCCCACGCCCATTATCAGATACGGTTATCCTACCGTCCTCATGCATTCTCAGCTCTATATATTTAGCAAAGCCAGCAACGGCCTCATCCATAGAGTTATCAAAAACTTCCGACACCAGATGATGCATCGCATTTTCATCCGTGCCTCCGATATACATTCCAGGACGATGCCTTACCGGCTCCAGACCCTCTAAAACCTCAATATCATCAGCCGTATATGCGCCTTGAGGAGCGCTTAGATCATCAGCCGTATCAATAAATAAATCTGCCATAATTTTTTCACTATATACAATTTTCTTCAGTGATCAATTGTTTACTTGCCGTATTATATGGCTATATTAAAGGCAGCTTAATAAAATAAAAAAAGCAATTAACTAATAAATCGTTGTATGTTACAATGGTATTCTTATTAAGATATTGGTATCGTTTATGGATAAGCATGAAAAAACATATAATGATATTATAAGTTTTTATGATTTTGCCGAACATTTAGTTGATACGGTTCACAACGAAACCGTTACTGACCCTGTAACGCAGCTTGAGTTTATAGAACCTCTTGTGGAAGAGGTTGAAAAAGCAACCGATGATTTAGCCGAAGCTTATCGCACGTTTTTAAGAACCGGGAAAAAACCAGGTTTTCTAGCCAAACGTAAAATTGTTCAGTCTATTAAAAATATTTATGAAGTACTGGGTAAATGCAAAAGGATTAACTCGTCTAAAAAGGATAAATAGTGACTGAAAAAAACTTACCTCCATATAACGAATCTCAGAGCAAAGCGCAAAAAACAAACTTTGGGCAAGAAAAAGACCCTGACATTCTAAAGCGATACAACATAGGCGGCAATGCGGATGAGGACGAGAATAGTAGCGCCGATGACGTCATAGGACCAACCGAAGATCAGCTGCGAGAATATTTTGCAAGAATGTCCGACGTTACAATTAACCTTACTGAACAACAGCTC
>JBIKME010000014.1:0-10941 GCA_044359415.1 Rickettsiales bacterium
TAATTACAAAAAATTCACAATTTTAAGAATATCTTAGTAGTAGCATTAATAAAATCTAAAAATATTAGGTTATTAATGATTTATTAACCAATAGTAAAGTATCTTAACTATATATTAAGTAAAAATTACAAGTAGTAATTAAATCGAAGGTATCGAATGTTTAGTAAAAAATTAATTATAATATTAAGTATATATTTAACAATACAACCATTTTATAGCTATAGCTTATCTTGGCATGAAGTTAGGAGTGACAATGAAGTTGAATATTATTCCGAAGATACAAACGGGTACTATCGTAAAATATCCCAAGAAGAGCTAGTACAGCAAGAATTACCTAAATTTTATATTATATCGGATAAATCGGGTTATTTTTATCAATATGAAACTGAACACGGCGGTGGCGGTAGTTATTCTTTCCAGCCCACGCAAGAAATGACAAATAATCAAGAGTCTTATGTCAAAATAGGTTATATCGCCCTTTATAAAAAGGAATCTGCTATAAAACAAAAAACCGCAACTAAAAATGACTTCAACTTTGCCGCCAATTACCCAATATATATGGATTAAAATGATAAATTTATGATTGATAAGGTTTTTCTATTGATATAGTATATAGTAAAATTTTAACCAATAATCATTTAGTCTAATGTCTGATACAACAATTAACCAACTACCGGATGTGCGTGGCGGTTATAGGTATAATGTTAATTTATCGAAAATTAACTGGTTTAATGTAGGTGGCAACGCAGAGATTTTATTCAGGCCAGCGGATGTGGAAGATCTTTCGTACTTCTTACAAAACAAGCCCGATGATTTAAAAGTCACAATTTTAGGCGTAGGATCCAACTTACTCGTGCGCGATGGAGGCATTGAAGGAGTTGTCATTAGATTAGGTGCCGGCTTTAATGAATTACAAAAAGATGGTAATAAAATACGCGCAGGCGCCGGCTGTTTAAGCTTCAACGCCGCCACATTTGCAGCCCACAACTCAATTGCAGGAATGGAATTCTTAGTTGGAATACCTGGAACAATCGGAGGAGCTCTTGCTATGAATGCAGGCGCTTATGAATCTGATATTTCCTCAATATTAGTCAGCGCCCAAATTATTGACGAATGCGGCAATATTAACGAAGTCACAAAAAGTGATATTGGCTATATATATCGGGGCAACACCTTACCTGAAGGCGTTATATTCACAAGAGCAGTATTTGAAGGAAGGAATGACAATCCGCAAGAAATACTAAACCGAATGAATAATATAACCTCGACAAGAGAAGCTACCCAACCCATAAAGAGTCGGACCAGTGGAAGCACTTTTAAAAATCCACCACAGAAAAAAGCCTGGAAATTAATAGATGAGGCAGGGTGCCGCGGCTTATCCATAGGTGGCGCTCAGGTTTCTGAAAAACATTGTAATTTTTTTATTAACACCGGCAATGCCACAGCTCAAGATATAGAAATTTTAGGGGAAGAAGTCCGACGAAGGGTAAAAGAAACAAGCGGTATAGATCTTGAGTGGGAAGTTAAAATTATCGGCAAAAATATCAGCAACTAAATATTAAGTATAATTATGACAAATACACAAAAACACATTGCTTTACTATTAGGAGGAAAATCCTCTGAAAGAGAAGTATCGCTTATGACCGGAAGTAAAGTAGCGGAAGCTTTAAAAGAATTAGGTTACAAAGTTACTGAAATTGATGTAGGCAGCGATATTGCTCAAAAATTAGCTTTAGTAAATCCTGATCTTGCATTCATTGCCTTGCATGGGAAATATGGTGAGGATGGCTGCATTCAGGGCTTACTTGAAATAATGGGCATCCCATATACGCACTCAGGAGTGACAGCTTCTGCGATTGCTATGGATAAGCATTATACTAAAATAATATGCAGCAGTCTTAATATAACATGCCCTAAAGGAAAGACATTGAGTGCTCAAGAAATTATTGATGGAAAAATAGATATTCCTTATCCTTATGTAATAAAGGCTACCAATGAAGGATCAAGTATTGGCGTTTATATAGTAAAAGACAAAAATGACTTTCCGAATATCGACGATATTAAAAAAAATAAATATTATGTAATAGAAGAGTTCATCGAAGGCAGAGAATTAAGTGTTGCCACAACCGATAAAGGCTCGCTTGGTGTCATAGAGATCAAGCCAAAAACAAATTTTTATAATTATAAAAATAAATATACAGATAATACGACAGACTATGCAATGCCGGCTAATATAGATAAAAAAAATTATGATACCGCAATGGAGTGGGCCTATAAACTGCATAAAGAATTAAACTGCAAAGGTTTAACAAGATCTGATTTTATCATCAGTAATGATAATAAATTATTTATGCTGGAGATAAACACGCATCCTGGTCTTACAAAACACTCATTAGCTCCTAAAATTGCCAAGCACATAAACATCAGCTATAATGAGCTGGTGCAATATATTGTAGAGAATGCAGGATGCCAAAAGTAGCCGGCAAACTTAAGCCAAATAGAAAAAATATCAAAAGAAGGAATGTAACTTTCAGAATCTTAGCTACATTGCTTGATATTATAAGAATACCTTATGTTTATATATCCATAATACTACTAATTTTAATAACATCATTATATCAAACCGGCCATTACCACAAAATGGTAGCATCAACTACCAAAAAAATAGAATATATCTCAGAAAAAAACGGCCTTATTATAAAAGATATATTACTAGAAGGGCATCACTATACACCAAAAGAAGATATATTAAATGCCATAACGGGTAATGAAAAGATCGCCATAGGTGATTCGATATTAAATATCGATTTATGGAGTATCAAAGACAGGCTGGAAAATCTGCCTTGGATTAAATATGCTTCAGTTGAAAGACAATATCCTTCCACACTAAGCGTCAGCATTATTGAAAGAGTTCCAGTGGCGTTATGGCAGGATCAAAACAAGATTCACCTTATTGACGAGGAAGGACAAATTATTCAAGCAGCAAATATCAAGGACTTTTCTAACTTAATAATTATTGTCGGTAAAGATGCTACTTCGCATATGTCGGCATTATTTGAGATGATCGGATCTACTCCAAAAATAGCAGACAAGGTTGCATCTGCTATAAGAGTTAGTAAAAGGAGGTGGAATATCAGATTGGATAATGGTATTGAAATCTTACTTCCAGAAGAAGAACCTGCAAAATCATGGCAATATATAGTAAACGAGCATCAAAATCATAATATCCTTTCTTCAGATATTAAATCTGTTGATTTAAGAATTGAAGGTAAAATGTTTGTAAAATAACAAATAGACTTTTTAGTTACACAGATTTTTTAGTTACATTTATTGCCATGATACAAAAGATATTATATATATTTTCAAGTTGATTAATGTATATTAAATAAAAAATATTATTAATTCCTATATTAGCAATATATTAGCCATATGAAAAATATTAGTAACAATTACATTACCATTATTGATATAGGTACTTCAAAAATAGTATGCCTAATTGCCAAATATACCATTGGTGGCAATATGACCATTATCGGAATAGGCCACCAGGTATCAGGAGGCATAAGATCAGGCATAATTACAGATATAAAATTAGCTGAAGAATCAATAAGAGCTGCAGTAGGGGCGGCCGAGGATATGGCTGGTATAAACATAGACAGGGCAATAGTCGGCATATCCGGTAACAAACAAAAGTCAGGTATTCTAAAAGTTGAATTAAACATAAAAGGGCCTGCAATATCTGATAGAGATATCAAACAGATAATAGAACAAGGGTCTTCACGTTTTTATGAAAGCGGGCAGGATGTCATTCATTGCTTAGCAGTTGATTATACAATTGACGGTACCAGCGGTATAACCAATCCGGTCGGTATGTTTGCTAATAAACTTGAGGCCACCTTACATATTATTACCGTAGCATCTTCTAACATAATTAATTTAAATAACTGCATGGCAATGTGTCATCTTAATATTGACGGATATATTTCCACATCATACGCATCTGCGATTGCCTGCCTTAGCGAAGATGAAAAAAACTTAGGAGTTACATCTATAAATTTCGGTGCAGGCAATACCGCAATATCCATTTTTAAAAACGGTAACATGGTGTATTCCGATAATATTCCAATTGGTGGCGGACATATTACCAATGATATCGCAGTAGGTTTATCTACTAGTATTAAGTCAGCCGAGAGAGTAAAGGTTTTGCATGGAAATGCCTTTAAGTCGGCTAAAGATGAGCATGAGCTTATAGACTTGCCTAGTTTAGAGGAGGATTTTGCCGGGGTACAGAATATTCAAAAATCGAGTTTGATTAGTATAATAAGGCCTCGAGTAGAAGAAATATTAGAGCTTATTGATAATAGCTTTAATAATTACGGAAAAAACAAGACTGGCGGAAAAATAGTTATCACCGGTGGAGCTATGCAGCTTAGGGGACTAAGTGATCGCATAGAACAATCATTTAACAAAACCGTGCGCATAGGAATTCCTGCCGATATTGATGGGATGGCTGAAAGCACTAAAGGACCATCATTTTCAACCGCTATAGGAATGTTACTGCTTGCCAAACAACAATTAGATTTAAAATATAAAATTTATAATGGTAAAATATTATCCAAAGGTATATTTGCTAGAACAATAAACTGGATGCGTAACAACTTTTAATTTCTTTAAAATTATATGAAAAATTATTATGAAAAATTATATTTTGCGCTTTACGAAAAGATCTAAAAGAAAAATATCGGCAAAGGAATGTTTTTTTTCAGGCATAAAAGCCTTAATAACCATAACTGCCATATCTGCTATCGGTTACTATTCTAATCATGAGTTGGTAATAGCGCCATTTGCCACCAGCTGCCTTATGGTTTTTTCCAGACCTGAAGATGACGTTGCCCAGCCCATGAATATTATCGGCGGTTATTTTATAGCAAGCGTCATAGGCGTTATCGCTTCATATATATTTCCGCATGCATGGTGGGTATTAGGCATTTCCTTAGCCACAACAATATATGCCATGTATTATTTTAGAGTAACTCACCCACCGGCTGGAGCAGTTCCTTTTATTATATATTTACATCACACAGATGCTTATTTGCGTACGACAGCAGATATTAAATTCATATTATATCCAACCCTGGCAGGTAGCATATGCATTGTTTTATTAGCGACAATACTTAATCTACTGCCATTTGCTAAAAGAGAATACCCTAGAAAAAAAGATCCGCAAAATATCTAATTATATAGGTAATTGCTACTAGGCAATATTAACTCCTTGCTGCTTTAAAAGATCAAATACTAATCTTTTTAAGCTGGCAAGACCATCTTCGCTGATAGACTCGCAGCGCATTACTAAAGCAGCTTCAGTATTAGAAGCTCTAACCAGCCACCATCCATCTTCATTTTTAGCTCTTACACCGTCGATATCATTTACTTGAAGACCGCATTCTATTGCCTGAATTTTAATTTTCTCTACTATGGAAAATTTTACAGCCTCGTCGACATAAACACGTATTTCGGGAGTACTATAAGTTTTAGGGAATTGATCAATTTTCTGACTGAGACTAAAGTCTAATTTCTCCACAATATTTAACAATTTGACAGCAGCAAATAAGGCATCATCAAACCCGAAATTTTCGGCAAAGAATATATGTCCGCTCATTTCTCCTCCTAAAATAGCATTCTCTTCTGCCATCTTAGTCTTGATAAGTGAGTGTCCTGTTTTCCACATGATAGCCCTGCCATTGTTTTTTGCTATTTCATCATATAACACCTGACTTGTTTTAACATCAGCCACTATTGTTTTGCCGGGATTGTTAATCAATATATCCTCCGAATACAGCCATAACAAATGGTCTCCATAAAGCATCCTTCCTTTGTTATCAACGACTCCGATACGATCTCCATCTCCGTCAAAAGCAATACCAAAATCACAATTTTGTTTTATAACAACATCAATTAATTGCTGCATATTTTCCTGCACCGAAGGATCTGGATGATGGCTTGGAAAAGATCCGTCTATTACTTCATTTAACAATATATGCTCTCCCGGTAACTGGCTGGTAAGCCGAGTCATAATTTGTCCTGCTGCGCCATTGCCTGCATCCCAGGCAACTTTTAAGTTAGACTCTTTTGATGCCCTTAATAGATGCTTTAAATAATCTTCGTGTACATCTTCAAATGTTACCGAACCACTAGCCTCAACGAACCTCCCCTCCTCGGCAATCTTGGCTAATTTTAAAATATCATTACCAAAAACAGGCAGAGTTTTACCCATCATTTTAAAACCGTTATACAACGGAGGGTTATGCGATCCGGTAATCATAATACCGCCATCTGCCTGAAAATACTGTACTGAAAAATATAACATCGGCGTAGGTACAAGGCCTATGCGTATAACATCAACTCCAGCCTCCTGTAGCCCCCTCACCAGCTTTTCCTCTAACTGAGGGGAGCTGTGTCTACCGTCGAATCCTACACATACTTTTTTATTTGAGCCATCAGCAATAAAACTACCAAATGCTTTACCTATATAATAGGCGTCTTTATCCGATAAAGTTTGCGGCACTATACCTCTTATATCATAAGCTCTCAAAATAGATGCTTCAAACACATGAGATTGATTAGACTGTTTATTTTTCATAATAATTGTTCATATTTGTTAAAAAGAAGCCTTTATACCATTTTTGCCTCAGAAGCTAAACCAATATATTTTGCGGTCAATATTACTGACTGTTTTTCTTGGGTAATCTAGAAAAAAGCGGGTCCGTCAAAGCTGGAGACAAGATAGTTAAAAACCAGACAATAAAATATAATGGCGCTGGAAAAGCAATTCGCGCGGGATTTTTCTTTAGTTTGCGTATAATGATACTTACAGCCTTATTTGCATCAATCAAAAAAGGCATATAAAAATTATTTGCGTCGGTCATAGGAGTTTTAATATAACCTGGAGTTACTACAGTTAATTTGATATTATCAGCTTGTAAAACTCCTCTTAGAGCCTCACCGTATATTTTAACGGCAGCTTTACTTGCAGAATATGCCGGCGAACTTGGCAATCCTCTATATGCTGAAAGAGAGCTTATTATAACAATTTGTCCTTTTTTATGTTCTTTCATATTATTAATAGCAGGGTGGATAGTGTCGATAACTCCATAAATATTAGTATCGAAAATATTTCTTACCTGCGTAATATTTTCTCCTCCGCCACCGGTACCGGCAGATATACCGGCATTAGCGATTATCAGATCTATTTCAGGAATTTTTTCTATCCAAGAAGTTAATTTCTTAGAATCTTTTATATCAATGATCGCTGCTTCAACTCTTGCACCTTTTAGCTCACATTCTTTAGTAACTTCTTCTAATCTTCTTTTGTTTCTTCCAGTCAGATATAAACAAATGCCATCTTTTGCGTATTGCTTAGCAAATTCAGCTCCCAAACCACTTGTGGCTCCGGTAATAACAATGTTTTTCATAATCTACTATCCGTATTATTTTTCTTTACTTTAACTTACACAGATTAAATGTTATAGAATATATAAAGGACAATAGGAATATTTTTATGGAAAATAAGCTAAAACGCCGTGGATTTATGTTTGTTTTATCATCACCTTCTGGTGCCGGCAAAACCACTCTGTCACGCCTGCTAATGCAAAATGATAGTAATTTAGTAATGTCAGTCTCTTATACCACCAGGCCTCGTCGCAACGAGGAGCAACATGCCAAGGATTATTATTTTATTAATAATGCTGAATTTGAACAAAAAATAGATGAGAAGTTTTTTTTCGAATATGCAGAGGTTTTTGGTAATTACTACGGCACCCCTAGAACAAAAGTTGATGAATCGATATCTTCTGGAAAAGATATGTTATTTGATATTGATTGGCAAGGCACGAGAAGGCTTACTTCCAAAGCACGCGATGATATTGTAAGTGTTTTTATTTTACCACCTTCCATGGCTGAACTGGAGAGAAGACTGATATCAAGAGGTCAGGATAATAAGGAAGTTATAGCCAGAAGAATGGAGCGAGCTAACGATGAAATAAGCCACTGGAATGAATATGACTATGTTATAATTAACGAGAACATTGATTATAGCCTCCAGAATATTTTATACATTTTACGCGCAGAACGTTTAAAGCGGACAAGACAACACAGCCTTCCTGAGTTTGTCGGTAATTTACTTCATCAATAACAGGTGTTATTTTTTATTACCAAAAGAAGGCTCCTCTCCACGCATCAGTCGGATAATATTCTCCTTATGTCTATATGTAACTAATACAGCCGTCACCAAAGCCATTAAAAACATAGTAGTGTTGCCAAAGAAGAGCGCTATAACAGTCGATAATATTATCGCAGATAATGAAGAAAAGGAAGAAATACGTGACATAAAGAATATAATTATCCATACTATACTAGCGAATAAGCCAAGTGGCCAGTATAAAGCCCAATAAATTGCAATCGTTGTGGTAACTCCTTTACCGCCTTTAAATTGGAGCCATACAGGAAAAATATGTCCCACAACAGCTGCCAGAGCCACTAAAGATACGGCCCAATCAGGTACTAAATATTTTGCCAGCAACACTGCAACAACACCTTTTAAGGCATCAAGAGCTAATGTAATAAGAGCTAATTTTTTACTACCTGTTCTAAGAACATTTGTAGCTCCTATATTACCGGAGCCAATATTTCTAATATCACCTTTGCCGGCATATTTAGTAATTAAAAGACCACATGGAACTGATCCTAATAAATAACCTATAGCAATTAGAATGATTGATACTATTATTTCCATAGAAATTACTGTTTATTTTATATTTATTATAATTACACATGACATATTTTTATTCAATACACAACTAGTTACCAACATTATTCTTATTTTTATTTATAGTGCGCCATTGATGAACATTTTTATTATGCTCTTGTAATGTAGCTGCAAATCTATGACCACCTGTGCCATCAGCTACAAAATACAGTTCTTTACTATCAATAGGATTAAGCGCGGCCGCAATTGAAGCCTTTCCCGGGTTTGATATGGGTGTCGGTGGTAAGCCGTTTTTTTTATAAGTATTATATGGCGAATCAGTGCCCAAATCCTTATTTGACAAAGGTCTGTCCAAAACATATCTTCCTTCGGTTACAGCATACACGACGGTTGGATCAGTTTGTAAAAGCATATTATTCCGCAATCTATTGATAAACACCGCAGAAACACGCGTCCTTTCACTTTCAATACTGGTTTCCTTTTCAATAATTGAAGCTAATATTAGAGCTTCCTCCTTTGATTTTAGCGGCAAATTATCTGCTTTGTTAGCCCATGCTTTATCTAGCACATCGGACATCATATTTTGCATTCTTATGATCATAGATGATCTACTGTCACCATATCTGTAGTCATATGTTTCAGGCAACAAACTCCCCTCCTTAACATCAGATAAAACTTCATCTGTCATATAAGGGGCATCTTTTATTATTTGTAATATTTGAAATGTCATTAATCCCTCGGGAATTGTAAGATTATATATTACGACATCTCCTTGTATGATTTTATTAACCACCGAAACAGGAGAAATATTGGCTTCAAACTGATATTCACCTGCTTTGAGATCTTTTGCGCCTTCGTGAAATCTGACTATTAAGGTAAAAATATTGGGATATTTAATAACAGAATTATCTGCAAGTATTTTCGATATTGCTTTTAGTGAGCTACCCTGAGGAATGAATAGCTTAGTTGTTTTATGAAGCGGGCCTGGTTTTTTAAAATAAGATAAGGCAAAATAACCTGATACCAATCCGGAACACAAAAATAGGAAGGTAAATACGACAATAATTATCTTAACTTTTTTCCACACTGAACAACAACTAGAAAGCTTCGTATCATCAGCCACAAGAACCCTGTAAAATAAAATTACCGTACTTCCTTCATAACTAAAGAAGCGTTAGTACCACCGAATCCAAATGAGTTAGATAAAACAGCTCTTATCTTTCTTTCTTTAGCTTTATGCGGTACTAAGTCAATATCACAACCCTCATCTGGATTATCAAGATTTAACGTAGGAGGAGCAATATTATTATTCATTGCCAACACAGATAGTATAGCTTCAATTCCACCGGCGGCTCCAAGAGCGTGACCAATTGAAGATTTGGTAGACGACATTGATAAATTATATGCATGATCACCAAATAACTTTTTGACCGCTCCAAGTTCTATTGTATCACCCATTGGAGTTGATGTACCATGCGCATTAATATAATCAATATCACTATGATTAAGACCTGAATGTTTTAATGCCATCCGCATGGAACGAAATCCACCACTTCCCTCTGGATGTGGCGAAGTAATATGATAGCCATCACCTGACAAGCCGTAACCTGCAACTTCCGCATAAATTTTAGCGCCACGTTTTTTAGCATGCTCATATTCTTCTAATACTACAACGCCGGCTCCTTCGCCCATAACAAAACCATCACGGTTTTTGTCCCACGGACGAGACGCCTGTTTTGGATTGTCATTATAAGCTGTGGACAAGGCCTTTGCGGCTGAAAAACCAGCGATACCAATTCGGCATAAAGCAGATTCAGCGCCTCCGGCAACCATCACATCGGCATCACCATATTGAATAAAGCGAGAAGCATCGCCTATTGAATGAGCTCCGGTTGAACATGCGGTAACAACAGCATGATTAGGACCCTGATAACCATATTTAATAGATACATGTCCAGATATAAGATTAATTAAACTTGCAGGAATGAAAAAAGGGCTTAATCTCCTAGGGCCATCTTTATCAACCATAATGGATTCGGATTCTATTAAAGGCAAACCTCCAATACCAGAACCGATTGAAACCCCTGTTCTCTCACGCTCTTCATCTGATTGAGGGCTCCATCCGGAGTCTTCAATAGCTTGAATAGCAGCCGCCATACCATATACAATAAAGTTAT
>JBIKME010000204.1:0-2917 GCA_044359415.1 Rickettsiales bacterium
TCTCCGCTTTAGAACATCCGGTTTATGATGTAACGGTTACAGAGTGTGTACATTCAACAAAACAAGAAGGTAATATTTTAAATTAGATCGTTATGCTAGCCAGATTAAGAACAGTTTCCAGAATTCCTCACCTACCTCACCGAAGATTCCTTTCTCAAACAACCAATAGAGATATGGGCCCTAACTCCTTAGCCGAAAATTTTTTAGCTGGACTTAATAACAATAACGCTCCTAACTCCGGAATGTTTTTCCGCGTTATGCCCTCTGGCTCTGCAGATCCAAATGAGTTATTTCATAAAGGAATAACAAGGTGCTATCCTTCACAAAAAATATCAAATTTTTCTCTTATAAGATATTTAGAGTCAGGACATGGTCCTTTTATATCTTTTTGCAAAACCCCGCAACAAGCCGCAAACGCCTTAGCTCACAATCAAGGAACATCTGTAGATGAATTTGATTTGCTTATTTGCCTGCCAAATATACAACACATAGATCTTTCAGAGCAAACAAAAGGTAAAAACAACCAGGATGTTAGTTTTGAAGTATGCGATCCAATAACCGGTGAATTTATTGGCTACACCTATTTAAGCTTAGGCGGAGGAAATACAGAACTACAGGAGCTTATACGAATAGAAAGTGAGCTACTTGTATGGAGGCATTACCCAGGCGATAAAATATTTTCAATATCACCTCAGGCATATTTTCAAAATGGTACTTTATATGCACCAAATACTTATATAAATCCCAACCCATCAACACATGAGCAATTATATAAGCATTTAGCAAAAGACTTCGGATCAAAAACAAGTGTAGTTAACACTGTGGTCGAAGTGCCTAGCATCAATCATGCTGGAACACTATCTACCACATCTGCAATATATGTTGCTTAAACTTATGTAAAACGCCTCATATCCAAACCAGTTAAATCAATCGCAGGCTCTTTTCCAGCAATTATATCCGATATTGCCTTTGAACTTGCAAACGACATTGTCCAACCCAGAGTTCCGTGACCTGTATTAATATATAAATTATTAATCGCACAACGTCCTATAATCGGTGATCCATCCGGAGTTGATGGTCTTAAACAACTCCAGCTTGTAGAATTATCTAAATCCCCACAATTGGGAAACAGCTCTTTAGTCATTTTCTTTAAGGTATTAATACGTTTTTCTTGTATTGAATCATCATAGCCGGCAAATTCAGCAGTTCCGGCTACTCTTAAGATATTTCCCAACTTGCTATACACAATTTTATTACTCTGATCAGTAACACCTATAGATGGTGCTTCATCATAATTTTTAATAGGAATAGATATACTATAGCCTTTCATTGGATAGATTGGAACTTTTATACCAACCTTATCTAATATGATTGGACTTGCAACACCTAAACACATCACATAAGAATCAGCCTCTAATTCACCTTTATCAGTCGATACTGATATTATTTTATTATTTTTGAGATTAATATCTGTAATATCTGTATTATATCTAAATTCAACACTACCTGACTTCTGCAATTTATCAGACAGCTGTGTAGTAAATTTAAATATATCACCCTTTTCATCCATTGGGTAATGGATACCACCTATAATATTCATCGGACTATTTTTGAACGCCGGTTCTTTTTCTTCACAAGCTAACCTGCTGTCAAGCAATTGATAATCACATCCCAATTTCTTTAAAAACTTTGCTTGCTCTATATTATTACGTAAATCCTTATCGGATTTAAAAATATGCAATATACCTTCACTGCCTTTATCATAAGAAAAATCAGTATCTGCCTCGATTTCTTTTAACATTTCCTTACTATATATGGCTAACCGCATCATATTTGTGCTACTTTCCAAAGCCTTTTTCTTATTACAACATGCTAAAAATTTTATTCCCCACGACCACATTTTATGATCAAGAAAAGAGCTTACAACTAAAGGAGAGTCTTTTGTAAGTAACCACTTAGGAATTTTTTTTAAAGCTACAGGATTTGCCCAAGGATCTACATGACTATAACTTAACTGCCCGCCATTAGCGTAACTACACTCAGAGGCACTTCTGGACCTTCTATCTACAACAGTTACATCATAACCTTTTTTTGCTAATTGATACGCTGTTGTGACACCAACAACACCAGCTCCTAAAACCAATATTTTCATATTAAAACCATTAAGCTCCCAAAATTATAGATTTATATAGCCTTTAAAACTTTCAACAACTAATTTAAAAAATTATAAACGGTTTACAATACTCATTTTAGATATTATGAGTATGATAATTTAGAAAGAATTACTAGTTTATTGTTTAACTTGTGGTAACATAAAATGCAAGATCAAAAAATTTCATCTTCACAAAGATTAGCAGAAGCTACCAAAAATTTAGAATCTGCTTTATCAAGGCTAAAAAACCTGATCATTGAACAAAACAATTCTCTAAAAGAAGAAAAAAAATTACGCACCGGCGTAATAGAGGACCTTGATAAACATATAGAAAATTTGGCAACAATTATAGATAATAACGGTTAATTATGCCCATAGTTAGTTTTGTTCTTAGGAATAAAGTTTACAATATCGCATGTGATGATGGAGAAGAAGAGCGCATAAAAAAACTCGCTGATTCTTTAAATAACAGATTAAATGAAATGTCTAAAAATTTCGGTAGCGCAAGTGATAATGTTATTTTAGCTTTTACCGCCATTACTATGGAAGATGAGATATTTTCAATGAAAAATGCTAAAATTACACATGAATCATTAGAAAAAACACCTTCTGCTGATCAGCAGGTGGCAATTAATAACGCTATTGCCGATACAATGGAGCCAATTACAAAATATATAGAAGAGCTTGCGCATTTAATAAAAAAGGTTTAACATATAAATTAGTGAGTGGGTTGCTGCTAGGTGCGCATGATAACAATTCCCAGAG
>JBIKME010000015.1:0-10883 GCA_044359415.1 Rickettsiales bacterium
ATTTATTTTAGCTGCTTTTGCCCAATTTAGCCATAAGTTCTGTCCACTCTCTTTGACTCATTCCCGATGACTCCTGGTCTATGTTTTTACCATCTATCATTGATTTGATAACTTCTAAACCTTTTCCTGATATTTCAGTTGCGTTTACTCTGTGGTCCATAAACGCTTCATAAGTTATAGGAACCCATTTTTTAACGATATCAAGCATTGTCTGAGCGAATATTCTTATCTCATATTGCGCGTGACTATCAGCTCTTAAAAACAGAAAATGCATTAAATTATGCAGATCAATTTTCCAATACCATTGTGTATATATATTGATAGGTAAATTGATGCGAGCTAACTCTCGAGCTATACCCTTTCTATTAGAGTCTATAACTTCACCATCTGCTCTGCAATTCATTAGCTCCTCATAATGAGAATAACATTGTTCCGAATCATGCTTTAAAATCTCTATAACTCTCCTGGACTCTTCTTCAGTTAGTTTTTCTTCACCTCGCCCCTGATGGTTGATAGTAGACTGAGCAGCTAATTGCTCAGGGTTTGGTATATAAAATTCTTTATCTAAAACTGAATATCGAGCCGAGTATTCATTAACATTTGCTGTTCTGTGGCGAATCCATTGCCTTGCGATAAATATAGGCATCTTTAAATGAAATTTAATTTCGCACATTTCAAATGGAGTGGTGTGCCTGTGTCGTAATAAATAATTAATCAGACCTGCGTCCTGATTAATTTTTTTAGTTCCGGTACCATATGATACCCTTGCTGCCTGCACAATCGCGGAGTCATTACCCATGTAATCAACAACGCGAACAAAACCGTGATCAAGCACCGGAAAAGGATCGTATAAAACGGCCTCTAGATCATCGGCTGTTACTCGTAAAGTTTTTTGCGATGTTGTTTTTTGTGAATTTACTTCCTTTGCTTGATCTGCTGTAAGTGTCATATATCATCCTTGGTTTTTAATAATATCTGCAATTGTAGATATTATAAGTTTTTTGTGCAAGGATTTACTATATTAAAAATTAATAATTTTTTTTAATTTTAATTAATGCATGAAGTAACAGCGATTTTTAATTTTTCTAAAGCACGATTTTCAATTTGCCTGACTCTTTCCCGAGATATTTTATATTGTTGGCTAAGATCGTCTAGTGTGGCCGGATTGTCCTTCATCCGACGCTGCATTATAATCTCTCTTTCACGATCATTTAAAGACTGCATGGCAGTTAGAAGAAGATTATGTTGCCTATCAAATTCTTGTTTTTTTACAAGCGTAAGTTCCTGGTCTTCCCTGCTGTCGTCTGTAATATACTCGATCATCTCTGCCGAGTCATCTTCCATTCCGATTACCGGATCATTCAGAGATTTATCGCTCTGCGTTAAACGAGAATCCATCTCCAGAACTTCGCATTCTGAAACATCCAGATCCATAGCTATTTTCTTAACCTCCTTCGGTGAGAGTAAGCTATTATCAACTTTATCCAGACGATTTTTCATTTTACGAAGATTGAAAAATAATTTTTTTTGTGCAGCGGTTGTTCCGATCTTAACGAGCGACCAGGAATGCAAAATATATTCCTGCATAGAAGCTTTAATCCACCACATAGCGTAAGTGGAAAGTCTGAAGCCTTTTGTATAATCAAATTTTCTAACAGCGTGCATTAAGCCGATATTACCTTCTGCGACGAGTTCCATGATAGGAAGGCCATAATTTCTAAATCCGGCAGCTATTTTAACAACTAATCTTAGATGGCTGGTAACTAGTGTGTGCGCGGCATTTACATCACCTTCCTCGTGTAGCTTTTTAGCAAGAATGGTTTCCTCTTCTTGAGTAAGGTAAGGAAATTTACTGATTTGATTTATATAACCGGATAAAGACGAATCGCCTGATAAAACCGGTAATGCTGCGTTGCTCATAAAAAAACCTAATTAATTGCAGATGGCATTATATCACTTATAAGTCTGATTTACAAGTTCTTCAGTAGTGATTTCAATAACTTAAGATCTTCCGGTAAATCAGAACATAAACTGATATAGGTATTTGTTATGGGATGTTCAACCCCTATTTGAGAAGAATGCAGAGCCTGTCTATTAAAAACTATTAAAAATTCTCGTAATTGATCACTTAATTTCCCTGATTTATTATAATTTTTATTGCCATATAACGGATCTCCAATTAAGGGATGGCCTTTGTCGGAAAGATGTACTCTTATTTGATGAGTTCTTCCGGTTTGTAGTCTGCATTCTACTAGGCTGGCTAAGCCATCTTTATATATTTCTTTTACTTCATAATTTGTAATAGCATTCCTACCTTTGTTATCAGAAACCGTCATTTTAAGCCTGTTCTGAGGATGGCGGTCTATATTTGTTTCTATTGTACCTGAGTGTGGTTTAGGTACTCCCCAGCAAAAAGCAAGATAAGTTCTTTTTGCCGTGCGCTTTGCAATTTGTTCAGATAGCTTTATATGCGCGATATCGGTTTTTGCGGCTAGAATAAGGCCACTGGTGTCTTTATCTAATCTATGAACAATTCCAGGGCGAGCAACTCCTCCAACTGCTGATAAATTATCTTTACAATGTGCCATAAGAGCGTTGGCCATAGTTTCCTGTTGATTGCCGGCTCCGGGGTGTACAGTAAGACCGGCCTGTTTGTTTATAATCAGAAAATACTCATCTTCATAAACTATATCTAATTTTATATCTTTATTTGCCATCATCTCAGATGGAGTAGCCGGAGGTATATTGACTAAATATTCCTCATTAGGCTTAACCCTATAAGAGCTGTCATCAAAAATTTTACCATCTTTATAAATATATTTGGCCTCAATTATTGTTTTACACCGACTGCGGGATAATCCTTCGATATTATCACTGATAAATTTATCTAATCTTGTACCCTGATCAATTTTGCTGGTTTTTATAGTATGTATTTGGCTTGTCATAATTACAATATATATATTAGTTTATATTTTTTTGCAATATAACTACTGAATAGGTTTATCTTGCGCAAATAAACTTACTCAGATAAAACTATTGCAAAGATGAAACTAAAAAAGAAATTACCAATTTGAGGAGATAATTAATGCCAGAGTCAATCGGATCGGAAGAAAAAACTTTAAAATTACTGAAAACCGCAGTTACAGGGATGGGAGTTGTTTTGGTTGTTGGAATTATCGTCCTGGTTTTTTCGGTTGCCATTAAGGCTTTATCTAAGGATGAAAATAAGAATAATGTAGTCAGTAGGGGGCTTGAAAAAAGTAGCTTACAATGTGTATATAATGAATCGAATAATAAAATATTTTTAAATGGAAGATTGGTATCAACTAAAATTGAAGATCATATTATTACTATAGTTTCCTCAAGAGAAATATTGGTATATGATTTGTGTCTAGGGAAAAATATAGCTAGATTTGATATTAACAATAGATAGAATCTATTGTTATGAACAAAATGAACCATATATTAGATATTTTTGAATTTTAAGTATAAAAGAATACTAGCTTAACCTAAAAGCTTAGAAACTGTAATGGGATCTCAATACCGAGTCTATTCAATATTTTGCGAAAATTCTTCTGTGAGTAATCATGGTCTTTTCCTTCGGTGACTATTCCTAAAATCTGACCGGTCCCAAGGTTGTTAAGCGGCAACGAAGCAACCGTTTTATCTGCAGGGTCAATAAAGGATATTTTTGGGTATAATTCGGTAAAAAAAGGAGAAAGCCATGGCAGGTGTGTGCTTGAAAGGGTAAATGTGTCAATTTCGGGATTTTTATGCAGCACTTTATCCAAAAATAGCCGCACGATTTTTTTTGTGCCTTCGTAATCGAATATAAATTCTCCGGATTCAACCTTTTGAACAAGTTCTGAAGCATTAATTATATTTACGGTACCTTTGTTGCCTGCTGACTCTTTGACATAAGAAAATATTGCCTGATTATCTGCTAAAGACTTTACGCATAAGATGCCGATATTTTTCGTATGGGATATATCTAACGCATCTGAAACCGGAGGGAATATACCATAAAGGGGAACAGAAAATAACTTCTTTAGAGTATGAAGTATAATCACGGAAGGTGCATTTGATGCGACAATCACTGCTTGCGGATTGTATTTGTTTTGCAAAAATAAAACAGATCTTGATATTGCATGTTTTAGTTCGTCAGGATTTTTCTCTCCATATGGAAAGCTTGCTCGGTCTGCAAGATATATTATATCCTGTTTAGGGGCTGTTTTTCTTATTGAATTAACAATATAATAACTGCCAATGCCTGAATCAAATACTGCTATAGGACATTTCATGCTAAGTATATTTGTTATAATATTATAAATTAGTCAAATTTATTTTTATATGAAGATTAACTATTCTTATTATTATCCGCAAATTTAAAATATTTTTTTATTTACAGATTTTTATTTACAGATTTTTATTTTTATAGCAGCAGTAATTAATGATCGGACATTTTATACATAAAGGATTTCGCGCTTTGCAGATATATCTGCCTTGCAATATTAGCCAGTGATGCGCGTGCTGCAACCATTTTTTAGGAATTACTTTAATAATTTTATCACCGGTGGTTTCCGGAGTTTTAGTTTTTACGATACCCAGTCTATTACTTACTCTAAATACATGAGTATCAACGGCAACTGTAGGCTCATTAAATGCGCAATTTAGAACTACATTAGCAGTTTTTATACCCACTCCAGGTAATGCTACTAATGATTTGAAATCATTTGGAACCAATGAACTGTGTTTTTCAATAAGCTCTTTACTTAAGAGGATGATATTTTTTGCTTTTGAGTTAAATAATCCTATTGTTTTAATATGCTTGATTAAGCCGTCGATACCAAGATCAAGCATTTCTTCAGGAGTGGCAACTTTTTGGAACAGAGATTTAGTAGCTTTATTAACGCCAATATCAGTAGATTGTGCAGATAAAACAACAGCTACAAGAAGTGTATAGTTATTTACATAATTTAATTCTGTTTTAGGCTCGGGATTTAGATCGGATAATGTTTTAAATATCTGATCGATAGTTTTTTTATTCATTATTACATTTGTATATTATTATCTTTGAGATATTGATGTATTTTTAAGCAATCTTGCCAAGCATGCTGTTTTTGTCCGGGTGATCTTAGTAAGTAAGAAGGATGGAAGATTGCGGTGGTTTTTATTGGTGAATCAATATACTCGTTTTGATAGTCAAAATAATGACCGCGTAATTGAGTTATAGCTTTTTTGCTATCTATAAGAGCAGCTACGGCCGTTGATCCTACTAAAATAATAATTTTAGGTTTTATAAGTGCTATATGCTTTTCTACGAAAGGCAGGCATATTGCCAGTTCTTCAGCTGTAGGACGTCTATTTCCAGGCGGACGCCAAAATAATGTATTGGTAATATAAATGTTTTTTTTGCGAGATAATCCGATATATGCAAGCATGCTATCTAACATCTGCCCGCTAGCTCCACAAAAAGGTATGGCTTGCGCATCTTCTTCTGCTCCCGGAGCCTCTCCAATAAGCATAATCTGGGCGTCAGCTTGACCATCTGCAAAAACAGTATTAGTTGCCGTTTGTGTTATTGAGATGCCGTCAAAAGATTCCACAGCTTTTCTTAATTGATCAAGATTTGTGCACTCAGACGCTAGTTTTCTTGTTCTGCTAGTAGCGTTGGTAGGGGAAGTAATTTTTTGTGAACTGATGGTTGGTTGTACTTTGTCATTTTGTTTCTGGTAGCGGTTTATTGAATTATCTTCAATTGCTTCATCAGCGCCGAATTCTTTACTTAAAATTAATGCCTCAATCATAATGCGCTCATTATTTTTTAAACTTCTATTTAGTTATATAGCAACTTTATAAAAAATATGCATTAAATTTTACAGCCATATTATCCCTATATTATCTTGCGCGGTTTTTGTCGATTGGTGGTAATCGAGGACCATTGTATTTTTGTAGAGTGTTTTCTACAAGTTTGTTAATTTGAGCATCTCTTGCTGGTTGTGTGGTGGAAAACTCTATTTCAGCTAATTGTGCATTCCATACATCTAGTCCTAGGCTAAATATACTAAGATCGGTGATCTCTCTTCTTTCGAAAAGCTTTAAATCTAAATGAGCAGAAAACTCTATTTTAAGATATTCTTTTGTAAATTCTGCTAAGTGTTTTTCAAGAAATTGAAATATATCACTCGGAGGATATTTTTTATTCTTAAATTCACTCTGAAGTCTTGCTAAAGCTTTTGCAGATAGTTCTGTTGTTAAAGATTCTTGTAATTTAGCTCTTTTTGCTTCACTTTCGTGCTTCTTTTGAAGCCAGAATTTGTTATCAGGCATTACAGTATTTAAATAAATATTGCACTAGTTGGTTTGCTAAAATAACAACTAGATGTTACTAGTTATATATATTTTATCAGATAAAATACAATCTGTTTAATTTTCTTTAAGATGGTTTTATTTGTTAGTTTTTATTTTTTTTAACCTTTGGTTTTTCTGCTTTAATGGTAATAAAGATGATTAAACATACTATTAGCAATAAAACAAATAACCCAATAAATGTTAGCCCTAGATAGGTGAATGTTAATGCAAACGAGGTTGCGGTTATAATTTCAATAGCTGGATATCGCCAGTGAATTTTACTATTGCAATAGCGGCATTTTGCCAGGTTAAATACCCATGACAAAACTGGAAATAAATCAAACACGCCAAGTTGATGATTGCATCTGGGGCAGTGTGAAGGTTTAAAAATTAAATCTTCTTTTAGCGGTATTCTATGGCTTGCCATTGTAGCAAAGCTACCAAATATTAAACCAAATACAAAATAAATAATGATACCCATTATATTAAGATCAATATTTTCCATAAATTTAATATTATAATAAATTGCATAAAATTTAAATTTATAGCATATAACTAAAATCTTTCTTAACAAATGATAATATATGATCTATTTTGTTTTAATTAAATTAATCTGGTTAGTATGATGATATATAAGAGAGTTTTGTTAAAACTTTCAGGTGAGGCTTTGATGGGTGATAAACATTTTGGCCATGATCCGGAAACTATAAAAAGAATTTGTGAAGACATAAAACAAGTGCATGAACAGAATATAGAAATTTGTATGGTTGTAGGCGGTGGAAATATATATCGCGGCATGTCAGCGGCGGCGATAGGTATGGAACGCGCAAGCGCCGATTATATGGGAATGCTGGCAACCGTAATTAATGCTCTTGCATTGCAAAATTGTCTCGATTCGATAGGTGTCCAAAGTAGGGTGTTATCTGCTATTCCAATGGCTACGGTATGTGAACAATATATTAGGCGCAGGGCTGTTAGACACATGGAGAAGGGAAGGATAGTTATTTTTGCAGCAGGTACCGGCAATCCTTTTTTTACTACCGATACAGCTGCATCTCTTCGTGCTGTTGAGATGGGCTGTGATGCGATGTTAAAAGGTACCCAAGTAGATGGAGTATATTCTGCGGATCCAAAAAAAGATAAAAGTGCCAAGAGATATGATGTGTTAACATATAAAGAAGTATTGACGAATGATCTGGCTGTAATGGATGCTTCTGCTATATCCTTGGCTAGAGAAAATAAAATTCCAATTTTAGTTTTTTCATTGCACGCCAAGGGTGCGTTTGCAAAAACTATTTCTGGAGAAGGTAAGTTTACAATTATCAGGGAGAAAAAATAATGTCTACTGAACTAATTTCGGATTTAAAAAAGAGAATGGATGGTGCGGTTCACGCATTTCATAATGATTTAAAGGGATTGAGAACCGGGAGAGCAAGTACTTCTCTTTTGGAAGGTGTTATTGTTGAGGCATACGGTACTAAAATGGCAATCGATCAGCTTGCTACAGTTAGCACTCCGGAGGCGCGTTTGTTAAGTGTGCAGGTTTGGGATTCGTCAAATGTAAAAGCAGTTGAAAAAGCTATATTAAACTCTGGCCTTGGTCTTAATCCTTCTTCCGACGGTCAATTAATCAGAGTTCCTCTGCCTGACTTAAGCGAGGATAGGCGCAAAGAAATGGTCAAGATTGCATATCAATATGCTGAAAAAGCTCGTGTAGCAGTTCGTAATGTAAGGCGTGATGGTATGGATCATGCTAAAAAAGCTGAAAAAGATGGTGATTTGTCAAAAGATGAGCAGCATGAGTTATCTGAAGAAATACAGGTGTTAACAGATGGCTTTATTAAAAATATTGATGAAGCTGTGGCTGTAAAAGAAAAAGATATCATGTCTGTTTAGTATAATGATTATTTAGGAAAAATATTGGAAATGAATGGCGATAAGAAAGCATTTCCTTCTCATATTTCTGTTATTATGGATGGTAATGGAAGATGGGCTAAGAACCGAAACTTGCCTCGTATAGCTGGTCATAGGAAGGGTGCCGAGTCAGTCAGGGAAGTGATAGCCGCATGTAAGGAAATGCAAATCCCTTATCTTACATTATACGCATTTTCTTCTGAAAATTGGAACAGGCCGGCTAAAGAAGTTGAAGGTTTGATGAAGCTCCTGCAATTTTATTTGAATAAAGAGCTAGGACAATTACATGAAAATAATATTTGTTTAAAAATCATAGGTGACAGAACTCTTTTATCTAAAAAAATTAACGATCAAATTGAAAGTGCCGAGCTGTTAACAAAAGACAATAATTCATTATATCTTACCATAGCTTTAAGTTATGGTGGAAGGCAGGAGATAGTAAATGCTGTTAAGAATGCAGCTTTAGACGTTGTGGCGAATAAAGTTTCTATAGATACTATAGATGAGAATTTGTTTGAAAAATATTTATATACTAAAGATATTCCTGATCCCGATATATTAATCAGAACCGGATCAGAAAAGCGTCTTAGTAATTTTCTGTTGTGGCAAATGGCATATACAGAATTATTTTTTGTTGATATTTTGTGGCCTGATTTAAAAAAACACCATATAAAAGAAATACTAGCTGAATTTACAAAAAGAGAGAGACGTTATGGAACTTCCTAAAATTTCTGATGAGCTAAAAAAACGGATAGTATCGGCAGGAATCTTGGCGCCAATGGTATTACTTATAATTTGGCTGGGTGGTGCTGCTTTTAATAGTTTGGTGGTATTTATGGCTGTAATCATGAGCTTTGAGTGGTGCGGCATTGTTAATAACTCTTCTGAAAAAGCACGTGAAATAGATGATGTTATTAAGAAAAAATGGCTTAACTTAGGTATATTTTATGTTGGAGTTTTTGCTTCGAGTTTGCTCTATTTAAGAAATTACGGTTCTGTCGATGGTAAGGATGGTGGATCAGGGATTGTTCTTGTGATGTTATTAATGGTGTGGGCAACTGATATAGCCGCTTATTTTGCCGGAAGATTAATTGGTGGTCCTAAAATATACCCTAAAATCAGTCCTAACAAAACATGGGCAGGTTTGGCAGGAGGTATGCTTGCGGCAGGGTTTGTAGGTATTGCTTTGTCGGTATTAATTAATTTTGGTGCGCTAACAATGTTCCTTATGGGCGCTTTGACTGCCATTGTTGCGCAGTCAGGTGATTTTCTTGAGTCGTGGATCAAAAGAAAGTTTGGTGTAAAAGATAGCGGTAATATTATTCCTGGTCATGGTGGAATAATGGATAGAATGGATGGTTTTGTGACTGTAGCTCCTTTTTTTGCTATTTTTGTTTTTTTATACGGAAATAGATTACTGTAGGTTTAGATGATAAATTCTGATTCAGGTGAATCTATAACTATATTGGGTTCCACCGGTTCCATAGGATGTAGTACGATACAGGTAATAAGTAAGTCGCAGAAAAGCTATAATGTAATTGCACTTACTGCAAACAGAAATGTTAGTTTGTTAGCTGAGCAAGCAAAATCTTTAAATGCCAAAATTGCGGTAATTGCGGACGAGTCTTTGTATCAGGATCTTAAAGACGCTCTTTTTGGTAGTAATGTTGAGGCACGAGCAGGGCAAAGTGAGGTAGTAAATGCAGCTTCTGTAAAAGTTGACATTGTAATGTCTTCGATTGTTGGTGTTGCTGGTTTACTACCGACAATGTCTGCAATAAAAACCGGAACAAAAGTTGCTTTAGCTAACAAGGAGTGTTTAGTATGTGCCGGTGATATAATGACAGACGCTGTTAAAAAATATGGTTCGTTACTAATTCCTGTTGATTCTGAGCATAACGCTATTTTCCAGATATTTGATTATAATAATATTAACAATATTGAAAAAATTATTTTAACAGCATCAGGCGGACCTTTTAGAGAGTTTTCAAAAGAACAGATGCGTGATGTGAAGGTTAAGCAAGCATTGACGCATCCGAACTGGAGTATGGGAAATAAAATTACCATTGATTCTGCCACTATGATGAACAAAGGATTGGAAATAATAGAGGCTTATCATTTGTTCCCGATAGATAAAAAACAGATTGCTGTGGTTGTTCATCCGGAGTCTATTGTCCATTCTTTTGTTGAATATAAAGACGGTTCTGTGTTGGCTCAGTTGGGTAGCCCAGATATGCGTACTCCGATTGCAGTGGCTTTAGGATGGCCCGAGAGAATGTCATTAGGTGGTAATAAATTAGATATTACAAAAGAGAAAAAGCTAACATTTTATGAGGCTGATGAGGATATATTCGAGTCATTGGCTTTGGCAAAAGAGGCTTTGACTGCCGGCGGATCTATGCCGGCAGTGTTAAATTCTGCCAATGAAGTAGCTGTTGCCGCATTTTTGGCAGAAAAAATAGGATTCCTGGATATTCCTTTGCTAGTAAAAAATGTCATGTATAATATGGGACGTAAAGACATATATGACATTGATGATGTTATTGCTTGCGTTGATGAGGCAAGTAAAATATCGATAATAGAATTGCAAAAAATTTGCTAATTATACTAATCAGGTT
>JBIKME010000205.1:0-2903 GCA_044359415.1 Rickettsiales bacterium
TTTTTTTGATAATCTGATGACTTCTGGCAATTGCTAAAGAATTACTGTCAACATTCTTTGTAATAGTACTACCTGCCGCAACTACCGCTCCTGTTCCAATATTGACCGGAGCCACGATAGAGGTATTTGAACCGATAAAAGCACCTGACTCTATATTAGTTTTATGCTTATTTTTACCATCATAATTGCATGTTACCGTACCGGCGCCGATATTTACTTTATCCCCTAAAGTAGCGTCACCAATATACGATAAGTGGCCAATCTTACTTCCCTTGCCTATTTTTGCCTTCTTTATTTCAACAAAATTACCTACGCGCGCTCCACGCTCAAGCTTAGTTCCAGGTCTTATTCTGGCAAACGGACCTACAATACATTCCGAAGCAATTATAGCGCCCTCAATATGAGAAAATGATTTAATTTCAACATTATCCTCAATTCTAACTTTAGAGCCGAATACCACATTAGGATGAATCACAACATCCTTACCTAAAACAGTATCAAAACTAAAATATACAGTTTTAGGATCAATTAATGTTACACCATCCGTCATAGCCCTATATCTTAGTTTCTGTTGCAGAATATATTCCACATCACTTAACTGAACTCTGTTATTAACACCAAGGACCTCTTCTTCTTTACATAGAATAAAAGAACATTTTTGTTTTGCTTTATTTGCTATCTTAATTATATCAGTTAAATAATATTCAGCTTTTTTATTATTATTATCTATTTTAAATACGGCTTCTGATAAAACACCCGACTTTGCAGCTATCACGCCGGAATTACAAAGATTTATTTGTTTTTGCATCAAATCAGCGTCTTTATATTCCACAATTTCTTTTAAACATCCCTCCTCGTCTATTATCAATCTGCCGTACTCACCAGGATTTTCAGCTTCAAAGCCTAGCACTACAACGTCAGATTCTACTAACCTGCCTAACATTTCAGATAACGTGTCCGAGGTTATAAGAGGAGTATCGGCATAAACAATTACTACACTTCCCTTAAAATCCTTTAATTTTTCCAGCGCCGGCTTTACTGCATCAGCAGTACCTAATTGCTGCTCCTGTACAACAAATTCCGAAAGTTGATTTAAATGCATAACCTGCTCTAATACATCATTATTTACAACGGTTATTATTTTATTCGGATTTAAATTCTGCGCAGTGTTAATAACATGCTCTATCATAGCCTTACCGCAAACAGTATGTAATATTTTAGGTAAATCTGAATTCATACGCGTACCCTTGCCTGCGGCCAGTATGATTACAGCAATATCATTTTTACTCACTTTTTTATTTAATCCTTATTTAATTTGAAATATTTACAACAAGAACAATATAATCAATAATGCTGTTATTTACTAGAGGATTTATAAATATGCAGATATTAGACATTTTAACAATCATTTTAGTAATTTATGCAGGCATAATTTCAATAGCGCTATTTTTATTTGCTAAGAAACTAGGCAAAGCCGAACAGGAATTATCAGATATCCAAAATATTTTATCAGTCAAAGAGCAAAATTCTATTGATCAGTTTAATAAAAATAGCGAGCTTGAACTTAAACTAAATGACTTAATCGTAAAAAAAACAGAAGCAGAAACCAAATTACAATCCTTATCTGCTAATCTTGAAAAACACGAGATTAAAATTAAAGATCTTGAAAATGATAAGAATATTTTAACAGAAGAAAAAAACAAACATCTTCGCGAAAAAGAACTGGCAATTCAGCGCGAACAAACAGCACTTAAGGAAAAAAGTAAATGGGAAGAAACCAACAAACAATCTGTTGAGTTTGTTAAAGCGTCAATTTTAGAAGCAGGCAGCCAGTTATCTAACAAACTACTTGACGATCATAAGCGTGAGTCGGGCATAGCTAAACAAGAAAGCGAGAATGCAATAATAAATACCACCAAGAAATTATATGAAAATTTTCAAAATGTAGTTGAAACAATGAGTCATCTACACGAAAATGTAAAAAAATCTAACAACGATTATGAAATCATACACCGATCTTTATTATCTCCAACGGGAGCTGGAACATTAGGTGAAATTACATTAGAAAATATACTTAAAAACTCAGGCCTTATGCCGGGAACAGATTATAAAATGCAATATAATGTTAAAAATGCTGACGGTAGCAATTTGCGGCCTGATGCTGTTGTGTTTTTACCTAACGACAATGTAATGGTAATAGATAGCAAATCATCAAAGTTTTTTTTAGAACTAGGTATAAACGATCAAGGTCAAGATAACAACAAGGATAAAGAGTTACGCACTTTACTAAAAAAATCAATTAATGAAAATTTAAAAGGCTTAGCCAGCCGTGACTATTCAACATCCATTGAGTTAGAAGTCGGTAAATCTTTAGCGCATGTTTATATGTTTTTGCCTACTGAATCGGCATTACAGCAAATTAGAGCTATAGATCCAACCTTCATGGAAAGAGCGTGGAGTCAGCGCATTTTTCCGGTTGGACCTACTGGTCTGTTAAATGAACTAATAAGGGCAGTTATGCAAATTTCCGGTGCCAAACAAGAAGAAAATACAAAATTAATTATTGAAAAAGTAAAAGATTTATTAAACGGAATAGCCGTATTAAATACTCATGCTAACGGTATAGGAAAGGGCTTAAAAAGCGCCTTAGACAAATATGACAAATTTGCCGCTTCATTTAACTCCAACTTTATGTCGAAGGCAAAAAATATAAGTAAACTTGGTGTTAACACCAACTTAAAAGACATCGAACCTCTTCAAAAATATAACATTACGGCGCTTAATCTAAAAGAACTGGATAACGATATTATAGATAATACCGAAAATAATGATAAGCTAAAACTGGAATTACTTGAGTAACAACATGCAACATAACGCAAATAAAACCTATAATCGTATACTTG
>JBIKME010000206.1:0-2887 GCA_044359415.1 Rickettsiales bacterium
AGCAGTAAAAGAAGAGTCTTTTGCGGAAGTAAAATAAAAAAAGCTAAACTCCATCTTAAGTAACTCCATCTTAAGTAAGATTAAGATGGAGTTACTTATATTACAGAAGTTTATTGATTTTTTCTTGTGTAAGTTTTAGTTCTTCAGTTTTAACTGGTATAAGTCCTTTGTCTATCAGATAGCCGTTTTCTCCCAGCACATCTGAGCTAATCAGGGCTCTAACAAAGGCTGCCAGATTCTTTTTACTTTTTACGAGACTGTCTTTTATATATACAAATAACGGTCTGGTTAAAGGGTAGTCACCTTTACTAATATTTGCAAAATTCGGTTCAACGTTATCTACAGTAAGTGATTGTACCTCAGAAGAATTTTGGGCTAAAAAACTATAGCCGAAAATTCCTACAGCGTTTTGATTAGCAATAATTTTCTGTACAATTAGATTATCATTTTCTCCTGATTCAATATATGCTCCATCTTCGCGAATCATATGACAAGCTATTTTTCTATCAGTTTCATTTTTATAAGAATCTTTAAATTCATTGATTTGCATGCAAACATCTTCCATTAAAGATTCGGCGATTGCATCTCTAGTTCCGGAAGTAGGGGGAGGGCCATAAATTTCTATTTTCTTATTAGGCAGCTCTTTGCCAATATCGCTCCATTTTTTGTAAGGATTGTTAACTAATTTTCCATCTAATGGAATCTGTTTTGCCACAGCCTTAAAAATTTGTTCTTTGGATAAATTAAATTTTGGTGACTTATTGGAATTGGCAAAAACAACTCCGTCATAACCAATTTGAATTTCTGTTATTTGCCCCATAGAGTTTTTTTTACACAGATCTATTTCACTTTGTTTGATCTGGCGTGAAGCATTGACTATGTCAATAGACGCCTTACCAGTTGCAGCGCAAAACAGGATAAAACCTCCACCGGTACCGATTGCCTCTACTGTAGGGGCGCTATAGTCCGTTTTTCTTGAAAAATCCTCAGCAACAACAGTTACAAAAGGATAGACCGTTGAGGATCCTGCGATTCTTATACTTTCATTTGCCAAGGCTAAGTTTGCAAATAAAAAAAACACGGTAGTTACCGAAAAGGTTGTCTTTATCATAAATCTCAGCTCTTCTTCCTTAAATTTATACTCAATTTTAGATATAAATCTTGCTGATAATTGTATATTATGCCATAAATATTGTCAATCTTACAATTCTAGATATTTGGGAATATGAAAACATCTAATATAGTAAAATCATTAGTGGCGTTAGGACATGACTCCAGATTAGAAATATATAATTTACTTATGTCAAAGGGTGAAGAGGGAATTACAACTGGAGAAATAGCAAAAAAGTTGGGCATTACAGGCGCTACGCTTTCATTTCACTTAGCCAACTTAACTGACGCAAAGCTTATTGAGTCAAGAAAACAAGGTCGTAATGTCTATTATTCTGTCAAATATAAAAGGGTAAAAAAGCTGATAAAATATTTATCAACTTATTGTTATAAGAATACTGATGGAGAGTTATCAGATGAGGGAGATGAAATATAAAGTAAAATATCTATTCATATATTTTGCGTGCTTTTTAGGCGCTAATATCATTGTTTTTTTACCTTCATGCGAAGTTTTATCGCAAACTTACCAGGATAGTTCTAATGTACAAAATTTAAATGAAGAATATGTTAATTCATATAAGATATGTTCCAGTGCAGCAGAGCAGCTAACTAAGAAACAATGTAATTACGGTCAGATCTATGAGGGATATTATTTGCAATGTATGCAAATCCAGGGTTTTGAAGGCAATACCCCTGATAACCCTGATTATTATGAAAACTATATAGCAGCATATAATTACTGCTCATCGATATCGGTGCAAAATACCGAACATTATTGCAATTACGGTAGCAATTATAACATCAATTACAACAAATGCATGACATCTTACGGCTTTAATGAGCAGGGAAAGAAAACCGGCAATGCCGATGCAAAAGAGTATTTTGATTTTGATTTTTAGAGTTACTAATTGCCATTTTCAGAAAAGTTGTAACTAAAGAAACCGTCAGACTTTAAGTTAAACCAGCTATTACTTGCTCTTAAATCACTTTTTGTATATTCATCATTTGATAAATACGCCATTTCTGTACTGGCTAAATATGTTCCGGTATAATAAGAACAGTAACTTTGGCCAAGCTCCCACCCTTTGTTATAATTTTCATCACTCATCATGTGCCCGTCAACTTTTGCTTTGTAACGAGTTCTATAGTAACTGTTACTGTAGGACGTCATTCCAGTTTCGCAGCCTGCTTCCCAGCCGGCTATATATTCAGGAGGTCCCTGTAATGGTGGTTTTGGCATTGTAGTGATATTTAATCCTGGGTTGTAACAACCGGTTATTGTTAATAATAATGTAATAGCTAATAATTTCATATTTATACCTTTTATTATCTTGTCCATTCAGCTGTGTACCATCTGCAATGACGAAAACCTAATCGCCAAGCAGCATGATACTCGTCATTTTGTAGTTGTGCTTCGTCATATTCAAAATCATGGGTAGCCTTGTAATGTAAGGTGCCATTTACTGCAATCCCTGAGTTGCAGCCGGCTTTCCAGCCGCTTCTGAACTCTTCGCTACCCTCTGGCGCGCCATCTTCCATGCCGCGATACAGGCCGAAAGGAGAGGGTTTTGTTATAAAGCTGCAAGCATTTAAGGCGCATAAAGCTACTAGAGTTATTGAATTATATATAATATGCGTTAGGATGGCCTTGTTTTTTTGCATTTTAAATATCCATTATATAATATCTATTATACTTGAGCCATTTTTCTTAAATTATGCTGTAAGACATATTTTCTGCAGTGACTGTAGGCATTTTCCCATCCGCTGATATAAGTTT
>JBIKME010000207.1:0-2875 GCA_044359415.1 Rickettsiales bacterium
ATTTTATTTGATATAGAGGATTAATATGACCATACCGGCTATTGTTACTGTTGCTATCACAGGTAATGTTACTACAAAAAATGACAACCCAGCCGTTCCTATAACTATTTCTGAACAAATTGAAAGTACACAAGAGGCGTTTGAAGCAGGTGCAGCCGTAGCTCATGTACATGTCAGAGATGACAACGGAAGGCCTTTTTCCAATCCAGACAGATTTGCCGAATTACAAAAGGGTATTAATAAATATTGTCCGGGAATGATTGTGCAGTTTTCTACAGGAGCGCGAGGTGGCAAGGGAAATGAAAGGTCTCAGAGCATGATCCACAAACCTGAAATGGCATCACTATCTACAGGCTCGGTAAACTTGGTAAAAGTAATTTACGATAATGAACCGGCACTTGTGTTAACTATAGCTAAAGATATCAAAGATAACGGTGTACGCCCAGAAGTGGAGGTATTTGATTTAGCTCATTTATATAACGCAGCCACTTTAATTAAAGACGGCTTGGTACCGGATAATTGTCACGTACAATTTGTCATGGGAATACCTGGAGCTCTTCCTGCTAAAAAGTCGGTATTTGAATTTTTATTAAGTGAATTAAAAGAAGTTATTCCCAACGCTACATGGACAGCAACAGGCACCGGCAGATACAGCTTTGAATGCAATAAATGGTCATTGGCAAATGGAGGACATGTAAGAACCGGCTTAGAAGATAACGTAATGATAGAAAAAGGCATATTAGCCGCAAGCAATGCTGCTTTAGTTAAAAAGACTATCAGCTTCATGCCGGAATTTAATCGCCATCCGGCATCAATAGCAGAAGCCAGAAAAATATTAAGCATTACTCCATACGCAAAAACTGCCGCTGCATAACAATAAAGGTTTTTATATGACATATGATATATTAGATAAATCCACTGAATTTAGTAGAGATTTTGAAGTTGACCCCAAACTCGCCGAAGGCGTTAATAAAAAAACCCTTCTAAATAAAACAATAGATTTTCTGCATGAAGAATTAAATGAGACAAATCAAGCGATAAAAGACAATAACATGCCTGAAATGATTGATGGATTTGGTGATGTTGCCTTTGTGGCATTAAACGGTATTTATAAAATATTTCGCCTCGAAGGATACGCTCACATTTTAGCGCTGGAAAAATCAAGAGAAGTTATGAGACGAATATGCGAAGCCAACCTTGGAAAAAAACAAACTGACGGTAGTATAAAATACCTAAACGGAAAGGTACAAAAACCTGCTAACTGGTCCGCTCCGATTTATGACGATCTATTAGAATCATGAAGCTTTACGGGATAAAAAATTGCGACACTGTTAGAAAAGCCCGAAAATGGTTAAGCGATGCCAGTATTCAGTACCAATTTTATGACTATCAACACAACGCTTTAGACACAGAATTGTTAAAAACATTGTTAAAAACATGGATTACTAAAACTTCTTTAGAAAAAATAATTAACAAACGCAGCTCTACTTACCAAAAACTAAATGATATAGATAAAAATAATCTAAAAAATATCGACACCGCAATCAATGTCATAATAACCAACCCATTAGTTATAAAAAGGCCGATTATAGACACAGGTAAAAAAATAATTGTGGGTTTTGATATAGTAGAATATAAAAAATTTAAACCATCTATAATTTAATTTTACACAGTTAAATGTTAAAGATAAAAAAAATATACTATTGTTTTTATAACGCTGCCGTAGATACCATAAAACATGATGGAATTGAACACGCCGGTTACATTGCATTTTTAGCTATACTTTCTTTATTTCCATTCTTAGTTTTTTTTGTAGCTCTTGTAGGCTCATTCGGACAAAGCGAAATAGGCATAAAACTCATCGATATAATTTTACAGAACAATATAATTCCCGCAAAAATAATACCAAGCTTACAGCCCAGAATAGAAGAAATTGCCTCCGGTCCTCCGCAAGGATTGCTTACAATTGCAATTATAGGAGCTATCTGGACCTCATCCTCAATGGTAGATGCCCTTAGAACTATTTTAAATTACGCCTATCGGGTACACACCCCACCTGCCTATATATGGCGACGCCTTATGAGTATTGCAGAGTTTTTGGTATTAACGGCATCTTTAATTATCGTTATATTTTTACTTATAATAACTCCCAACATCTTAGAACATATTAAAGATTTTTTTCATATTAAAACTAATATCTTTTCTCAGAATCTTTTGTGGTTTAAATTACGCTACGCAATAACTACCGTCATTTTATTTTTAGTTGTAGTTTCATCTTACATGATTTTACCTAACGTAAAGCAAACTTTTATTTCCGTATCTCCAGGAGCGTCTGTAGTTATTTTATTATGGTTTATAATAGGAAATATATTTTCCTTATATCTAAGCAAATTTGAACAAGTTAATATAATATACGGCAGCTTAGGCGGTATTATAGCTTTTTTATTATTTATATATCTTACCGCTATGATTTTTATATACGGTGCCGAGCTAAATTACCGACTACAAAGAGCTAAAGGTGATAAAATAATATTAAAAGCAAAAAAATAGCGTCTTTTCACACAACACTTCACACTGCAAAAAAGCCGCCGCTTATAAACACTATCTTCCAAGACTATTACTTATATTATTTTTTGGAATCCACTATACAAATATCAAGTGGCTTTAAAGTATCAAGATGAACATCCCTTTGCTGGAAAGAAATTACTATCCCCTCTTTTAACAAAGCTTCATTGATATCATGCCTTACCTCGCTTTCAGCAGCCCTAACCTCACTTGGACGCGGCATTTTACACCAGAATTGTACTTCAAAATTTAAGGAATTATCACCAAACGCATTAAAGAAAGCTATCACCGCACGCTCATTGATAACATG
>JBIKME010000208.1:0-2869 GCA_044359415.1 Rickettsiales bacterium
AAAATAAGATCGGAAAAAAATGACATCCCTATTCTAATGCTTACTGCCTATGATAAGGTAAGTTATAAAGTTCAAGGTCTAGATGCAGGTGCGGATGATTATTTAATAAAACCTTTTAAACTAGATGAGTTGAAGGCTAGAATCCGTGCGTTACACCGACGTCACGAAGGTAGCGCGCAGCCATTATTAAGTGTAGGTGATATTGAACTTAATCCGGCAACTAAACGTATTACAAAGTCAGGTAAAGAAATAAAACTAGGTCCAAAAGAATTCGCAATATTACAGGTGTTTATGGAAAAACCTGATGAGGTTTTATCAAAACAAGTCATTGAAGATAGTATGTATGGTTGGGGCGTAGAAATTGAAAGCAATACTATTGAAGTACATGTTTCTAAGCTGCGTAAGAAGCTGGGTAAAGATACTATTGAAACAATTAAATATGTAGGTTATCGACTTGCTATCAATTAAGAAATGGTTTTTTAACACTCTTGTAGAAAAAAGACGCATACGCAATATTTCTAAATTATCACGTGATATTGAGAAGCGTATATTTGAAACCCTTTTGCCGATTGATGAGAAAACCGCACCAAAGGAAATTCGTCCCCTTATTAAGGCTATTAATAGGCTAGTGTTATATTTTGAAGATCGTTCTCAACACGAGCAGGATTTTTCTGCAAACGCATCACATGAGTTACGTACGCCACTAGCAGGTATACGCCTGCAAACCGAAATTGCTATGAGCACGGATAACTTTGATATACAAAAGAAAGCTCATAAAAATATCTTATTAGCCATTGATCGGAATGAACGCCTTATTCAGCAATTGCTAACATTGGCAAGACTTACTAGTGATAGAGTTGAGTTGTCTATGGAAAGGGTGAATTTTGGTGAGTTAGTACAAAATGTAATCAATCAGCTATTAAGCGTTGCAGAGGCAAAAAATATCAGTTTAAAAATAGAATCATGGAATAATGCTTATATTTTAGCCAGCTTGGAAAGCATTGCCATTCTACTTCATAACCTGATTCGCAATGCAGTAAACCATACTCCGGAAGGCGGTAAGATACGCGTGAAAGTTGAATCAAAAAATCAAGAGATTATTTTATGCGTGATTGATAATGGATCAGGTATTCCTGAAGATAAGTATGAAGCGGTACTAAAACGTTTCCAAAAAGCTGGTAATAGTTCTATATCAGGCAGCGGCCTTGGGCTTTCTATAGTAAAACGAATTTGCGATCTACATCATGCAAAATTAACTCTTAGTAAAGCCAATAAAACAGGAGGGTTAAAAGTGAAAGTTACTTTTGCTAATTTGTATAAGTAAACTTAATCATACAGCTTTTTAACTATAACGCAAAATATCCTATTTTAGAATATGGAAAAACATCCTGGAATTGCAACTGATTTTATAAAAATCTTGCCTATTCTCGCTGCTAGCATGAATAATTAACCGTCGAATAGAAAATAGCGTTTAGAGGTTTTTTTCGTAGAATTAATAAAAATTATGCCTTGGTTTTTTAGGGAGCCTCTTAGCGCTCATTATTAATGCATATTATTGAGTTTGGTTATTTTTTTACGTATTTTAGTCACTCGTATCTACTGAAGTTCTACTTGTCTCCTTACTAGCCATTTCTCAATCCTATTTAGAAAAAATGAGCTCAAGCTAAACATATATGAAAATATTATCTTACTCAATTGATCACTTATTTCAACTTCACCTCACGTGGTTTTTTTATACTGCTTTAGCTATATGGTAGCTTTTTTATTAAAAAAACAGTTTATGAAAAACATAGTTAGAATCATTATGGCAGTGTAAGTAACTACAATCATTGGTCCTGATGGTTTGTCTAGCAGTATTGAAAGTATAATTCCCAAAATAAGTGATAGTATACCACAAATTATAGCCATCAAATTCTTGTTTTTTGCTTTTGCAGTAGCAATGGCGGGCATGGTAAGGCTTGCAAATACAACGTAAACTCCAACAAGTTGAACTGAAGAAGTTATTGCTACGGCAAATAATATATAAAATGCCACCCCCCTTCTAAAAGATGGTTTGAAGAACCAGATTATCAATATAATAAAATAAACAGGAACATGTTTTAGAATAATATCCCAACTTACAAATAATATTTGCCCTGATAAAAGATGCTGTATTTCTTCGCCACCATGAGGCCTGTCTGCAAGCATTAGAAGGGCTAAAGACGCGGATAATACAAAGCTACATCCTATAATTGCCTCTAATTGTTTTGGTATTACTTTTTCAACAAAGTTGAAAAATAATCCGGCACTTATTGCAAAAAGTAAAGCCATAAGAGATAAAGACCACTCTGATTTCTCGTGCAGGAACATATCTGCGACAACTAATCCTAGTCCTGCGATTTGAGCTACTGCAAGATCAATAAATATAATACCGCGTTTGAGAACCTCTACTCCAAGAGGTGCGTGAGTCAAAGAAATCATAATACCAGCCACAAGTGCCGGTCCGATAATTTCTAGCATCTCACTACTCGGCATGATTTTCCCCTATTAATAGGTTTATTGTATCATCAAACATAGAAAACAGATTGTCGCTGTTTTCATTTCCTCCAACTGTATAAGGCAATACAATAGCTTTTATTCCTGTTTTTTTCATCAGCCATAGTGAAGCCTCTCTTTTGTCGTAGGGAGTACGTATAATTAGTCTTGCAGGTTGTTCTTTTAATAATTTTAATAGGCCTTCAAGATGTGAACTAGTTGGTGGAATCCCCGGCTTTGGTTCAAGTGATGCAATTTCCTTAAGGCCAAGCCAGTCGATTAAATATGTAAATGATTTGTGATGTACTATAACTGAAGATCCCCTTAAATTTGAGGCTTTATGCTCCCAGTTTTT
>JBIKME010000016.1:0-10731 GCA_044359415.1 Rickettsiales bacterium
ACCAGATCATAGCAAATATATCAATAATATTAAACTGTTCCAGATAAGTCATTGTATCTCCTGACCTAAAAATTTAACCCTAAAAACTATAACCTAAAAGGCTTTGTGTAGCGCGCAATATATCATCTTCTTTCATCAAAGCTTCACCAACTAAAAACGTATTAACCCCATATTTATTCATTGCCAGTATATCCTCATTCTTATATATACCGCTTTCACATACAATAATTTTACCATTACCAACCTTAGGCGCTAAACGTTTGGTATTTTTTAAATCTATTTCCATAGTTTTTAAATTCCTATTGTTAATTCCTATAAAACTGGTTTTAAGCTTAAGAGCTTGTTTTAATTCATACTCATTATGCACTTCTACCAAAACATCCATATCTAGCTTAAGCGCTAAATCCTCAAGCTCCAGGGCTTTATCTAAATCTAAAGCTGCCATAATTAATAATATGCAGTCCGCCCCGATGGCCCTTGATTCAATGACCTGATATGGATCCAATATAAAATCTTTGCGCAATATCGGTAAATTACATGCTCTATGTACAATATTTATATATTCATCTCGCCCTTTAAAATAAGGGTAGTCCGTAAGAACTGATATACAAGCGGCACCTCCCAGGGCATAATCTTTAGCTATTTTTTCTGGATAAAAATTATCTCTTATAACCCCCTTGCTTGGCGATGCTTTCTTAATTTCAGCAATTAGAGCATTTTCTCCACAAGAAATTTTTGCGTTTATCGCTGATATAAACCCCCTTGGCTTAGCTACTAAAGATATCGACTCCAATAACTTATCTGCAGATATTATTTCTTTTTGACGTTTAACATGGGCATATTTACTGCTACATATTTTTGTTAAAATATCGCCTTCGGCATCATGACCGCCTCTTGATTTTGTAATAAATTTACTAAAAAACCCTTTAATAGCTTCTTTTTTTTCTTCCTCTTGCTTGCGCCTAGTATTAGTTCTTTCAGTTTTATCAACCTCAAATTCAAAAGGCAAACTTTCATCATTGACAACATCTTCTTCGTCATCTTGACGCTTTTGCTGATGTTTAATATATCTTGGAGTTTTTTTATTATCCTCCTGGCTTTGATTAAAATTATCTATTAAAAAATCTGCGATCTGATTTTTTAAAGAATCATTTTCTTTAGCTTTATGCTTAATGTCTTCGTCCAACCTATTTTCCTCTGATAAATTAAAAACGCTACTATCAGATACTATTATAATTATATATATTTAAGTTATATATAATTATTTACAAATTCTAATCAGAAATTAGTTACAGGAATTAGTTACAAGAATTCGTTATTTGAATCAGATTTTCTAATGCCTGATATGCATTACCGCTATTTAAAGAATCATCAGCTTTCTTTAAACCATCTTCCAAGCTATTAACTGCGCCCGCGATCATTAAACTTGCAGAAGCATTTAACAAAACTATATCACGATAATAACTATTTCCTTCGTTAAGAAGTAGCTCTTTTAACATTTTAGCGTTATATTCAGCATCTCCGCCAATTAAATCAGTTATACTGGATTTCTTAATACCATATTCTTGCGCGTCTATTATAAATTCACTTACTTTGCCATCTTTTAACTGCGCTACATAAGATTTCCCTGTAGTTGTCAGCTCATCAAGGCCATCATCTCCATGTACAACCCACGCGCACTCTAACCCTAAATTACCCAAAACACAAGCCACGGGTTTGACTAGTTTTTTTGAATATACGCCAAGTAATTGATATTTTGTATGAGCAGGATTTGCAAGAGGGCCTAATATATTAAAAATAGTTCTGATGGAAAGATCCTCCCTGATTGGAGCAACATGACGCATGGCAGTATGAAATTTAGGCCCCATCATAAAACATATTCTAGCATCAATGAGCGCTTTTTCCATTATTTTTTTATCCGCCATTATATTAACGCCTAGAATTCTTAAAACATCCGCAGAGCCTGACTTAGAGGAAGCCGCTCTATTGCCATGCTTTGCAACGGGCACACCAGCTCCCGCAACTACAAAGCCAACAGCAGTAGAAATATTAAAACTACCGCAATTATCCCCCCCCGTACCACATGTGTCGATAGCATTAGAAGGCGCATTAAAAGATTCTGCTTTCATACGCATAATTTTGGCTGCGGCGGTTATTTCAGAAACAGACTCACCTTTCATCCTAAGAGCGGTAAGTAATGCTGCCACTTGTATTTTACTGGCTTTATCCTGCATAATTATATCAAACGCAGATACAGCTTCATCCTCTGTTAAATCTTTATAATCTAAAAGCTTATCAATATATTTTTTTAATAAAGTCATTTTGTTAAATTGATAAAATTACCTAAGATCTCATGTCCTTGCTCTGATGCAATACTCTCGGGATGAAACTGCAACCCATAAATATCATAGCGCTTATGCTGCACAGCCATTATTAAACCGTCATTAGTTTCAGCCGTTATCTCTAAATCCTCCGGTAAAGAACTGCGCTCAACAACCAAAGAGTGATATCTGGTGGCGTTAAATGGATTTTTAATATTGTTAAATATACCTCTGCCATTATGGCTGATCATACTTACTTTTCCATGCATAGGATCAACCCGAACAATTTTTCCTCCAAATGCCTGCCCTATAGCTTCATGCCCCAAACAAACACCTAGTATCGGAAGTCTTCCTGCTGCTTTTACTATTAAATCAAGACAAATACCGGATTCATCAGGAGTACATGGTCCCGGCGATATTACAACACCCTTTATCTCAGCATTTTCCAATATCTCATTTACTGTTATAGCATCATTGCGCACAACTTTAACACTAACATCTAACTGACTGATATAATGTAATAAATTATATGTAAAGCTATCGTAGTTATCTATAAGTAATATCATCTTGTAACTCATTAATTATTTCTTATTAGCCACGTTAACAGCTGCTGTTAACAAAGCTTGCGCCTTATTACAACTTTCCTGATATTCCTCGAAAGGATCGCTATCGGCAACCACCCCTCCACCGGCTTGGATATATAATTTACCGTCTTTTACAAGTCCGGTTCTAAGCGCAATACAAGTGTCAACAGCACCATTTGCGGTAAAATAGCCAACACCTCCGGCATAAAAGCTGCGTCGCTCAGTTTCTAACTCATCAATAATTTCCATAGCGCGTATTTTTGGAGCTCCGGTTACGGTTCCTACCGGAAAAGCAGCAATTACAGCGTCTATGGCTTCCAAGCCATCTTTAATCCTACCCTCAACATTTGAAACTATATGCATAACATGAGAATAATATTCTATAATCATTTTTTGAGTTAATTTAACAGAACCTATCTTGGAAACGCGCCCTACATCATTTCTACCTAAATCAATCAGCATAAGATGCTCTGCTAACTCCTTATCATCGGCAAGCAGATTTTTAGCCAGAGCTTTATCTTCGGCTTTATTTTTACCCCTTTTTCTAGTTCCGGCGATCGGCCTTACAGTAACTTTTTTATCTTTTACCTTTACCAGTATTTCAGGACTGGAACCAACTAATGAAAAATTATCCATTTTTAAATAAAACGAGTAAGGTGAAGGGTTCAATCTTCTTAACGACCTGTATAACTCAAAGGCATCATAAGGAAAATCAACGGTAAATCTCTGTGATGGCACAACTTGAAATATATCACCGGCATAAATATATTCTTTTGCTTTTTTAACCATTTCACAATACTGCTCACGCGTAGTATTGCTTTTTACATTTAATGTTTTTTCTTCTGCAGATGTTAGTTTTGTTGATGTTAGTTTTGTTTGATAACTATAATTTTTAGATAAATGAGTATTATCTAACTTTTTTAGAAATTCTTTTATCTTTTTATCAGCTCTGTCATAAGCAACTGATGCGTCATCTGTATATTCAAAAACACTACAAACAAGAATCATTTCATCATTTACCGCATCAAAGATAATTACTATCTGAGGTCGCATAAATATAGACTGGGGGATATCAATGGATTCTTTGTTATTGTCCGGGATATTTTCTATATATCTTACCATATCATATCCCATGTAGCCAAAAACGCCGGATGACATCGAAGGAAGTTCGCTTTCAATATGAAGCTGAGAACTGCGTATTAGAGCTCTCAGTGATGCAAATACATCATCAGAATCATATTCAAAATTATCACCCTCTCCGTAAGGATTCCTATTTACATAGGCCTTAGCATCAGAACATTTCCATAACAGATCCGGATCTGTAACTATGAATGAGTAGCGTCCTCTTACTTTACCATTTTGTACCGACTCAAACAAACAAAGATATTTTTCTTCCTTTAACTTTAAAGCCACTGAAACAGGAGTATCCAGATCAGCAGAAACTTTAGTCCAAAGAATAAAAGGTTCTTTTGCGGTGAGGTTATTTAAAAAATCACTCTTTTTCGGTAATATTTGCATGTTATGGATTTGAAGAATTAATTAGTGCTTCATATGTTTTTACAGGATAGGTTTCATGTAGATATATTCTAAACTGCTCTAAAATATCCTCTGCAAACTCAGCCTTCAAAACTTCCCTCAATTCATTTTTCTTATCTTCATTATTTTTGGCTTCCTTAATAAACTTTAACTTTGCAATCATATAATCACCATCATCTGTTATATAAGATTCAGATGATTGCCCTATTTGTTTTGCGAATATATCTTCAATTAACTCATATGGGGCAACTAACTTAACTTCTTCAGAAGAATCACTTCCAGGTCTTTTAACATTGTTAAATTTTTTGACCTTAATCTTCATGGATGCTGCAACCTTGTTAATATCCTCGCCATCGGCCAATCTCTTTGCGACTTTAGCCGCAAGATCTCCTAGCTCAACGGCCTGCTGCTTTTCTTTCCAAAGCTTAATAGCAGTACCCTTGACTTCATCAAGAGCCTTTGTTCTTTTAGGACTTATCGAATCAACACGCACTATAATATACGATAAATTATCCTCCAATAAAGTCATTGGTGATATCTCACCTGTTTGACCAGAAAACACTAATGGAGTTAAAATCTTCGGATCAGCAATGTCACTTAAAATTTTACCTGATATATCACTACCTGAATTATCAACTGAATCTACTTTATGTAAATTCGCGTTAAATTTTTTAGATACATCCTCCAGAGTTGATCCGGCGGCCAGACTATCTTCTATCTGAGTAGCTGATTCATAAAAAATTTCAGCAGCTTTTTCCTCTTTCAGCCTCTCCTGTATTGAGGCCTTAACATCATCAAATGATTTAGTAGTGGATAATATGATTTTATTAACTTTAAAAATATGCCAGCCCAATTCCGTCTTTGTTGGTTGGCTATATATATTCGTTTCCATATTAAATACAACTTTGCCAATATTATCAGGTAGGCCTGCTAAATCAATTTCTCCTACACTTGTTTTTTTATCAGAGTAATCGGCAATTTTACCGGCTTTTAAACTTTCAAGGGCTTTTAAAGCATCAGCTTCCGTATCAAACAAATATTGCTCGATATCACGCTTTTCAGGATCCTGATATTCTGTCAAATTTGACTCATACGCCTCTTTTATAGCCTCCGGGGATATCTTAACTTCGTTCAAGATATCATTAACCGTATATTTTAAATATGTAAAACCCCTTACTTCAGGTAAAGAAAAATGCTCAGTATTTTCTTGATAAAACTGAACAAGGTCAGTATCTGAAGGCTCATTTACGTTTTTAATATAATCAGATTCAATAACCAGCGCTTCAAAATCTCTTTCTTGGTTCTGATAAGCGTACATAGCATCAGTAGCGTATGATAAAGAACTAGGTGTGGAAGATAATGTATCTATTAACAATCCTTTAACCATATCCTGTTTAATTAGCTCTACATAATCATTTTTATTTATCCCGTTTCTTTTTAATATATCATCGAACAGTTCAGGGCTAAACTTACCCGAATCGTCAAAAAACATTTTATTGGCTGATAACTGATCTTTTACAACATCACCGCCTACTTTTAAATTAAGGCTAACAGCGTGCTGATCAAGCATTTTATCATCAATCATCTGGTTTAGAATAATGCTTTTTAAGCCATATTGCTCAATCTGGGTTTCTGTTAAAGTTAAACCGAAAAACTGTTGGTAACGGGAAATCTCACTCTGCAATCTATTTCTAAACTCATTATAGGATATATTATTATCACCTACTGTGGCAACAGTATCTGATGTACGCCCTCTAAACATATCTCCTACACCCCAGATTATAAAACTGGATGCCAGAATAAGCAAAAACCCTTTTACAAAAACATTTTTCGCCGCTTTTCTCATTGATTCGAGCATGATATACCCTTTTTGTTTATTAAAAAATCCAACCCTAATATCATTAGCGATCATATGCTGTGATTAAAATTAAAACAACAATGAATTTAACAACAATGAATTTAATTTTATTTAATAAATTTAAATTATTTGCCCTAAATGATTTTTTTTCATATAAGTTGATCTTAGAATTCTGTAATCTAACTTTTTAATATTTTATATAAAGTGTTTTTATTATGGTCAACAGACAAAGAAAACCAAAGGATTACCCTATTGTAATCGCCAACTGGAAAATGAACGGGTTATTGCTTGAAAGCATGCAAATGTTTAAAATACTCCGTTCTAAAATTAACGCCAGCCTTATCGGTTGTGAAATTGTTATATGTCCTCCTTATACTCTCCTTCGAGACTTCGCTGAAAAAATTCCTGGTACCGGAATTAAAATCGGCGCCCAAAATTGCCATGACGAGTTAGAAGGGGCTTACACAGGATCAATTAGCACCAAAATGTTGCGGGATATGAATTGCAGCTATGTGATTGTAGGGCACTCCGAAAGAAGAACAACTCGCAATGAAGGAAGTGAGTTAGTGAACAAAAAAGCTAAAGCTTGTCACTCTCAAGGATTAAAATCGATTATATGCGTTGGAGAAACCATATATGAAAAAGATAATGATCTGGCTAAAATAGTAATACGAGAGCAAGTGTTACACTCCATACCAAAAACGGCAAACGCTGAGAATACTATTATTGCCTACGAGCCTATCTGGGCTATAGGTACAGGAAAAACACCAACATTAGAAGAAATTGACAAAATGCACGGATATATTAATGAAGTCATTAAATCCGAAATGAAACAATTTGATAATAATGAGCCCAGAGTTGTTTATGGCGGTTCAATTAGCTCGTCTAATTCAAAATCAATCCTGTCCTGTGAGCATGTTGACGGATTATTAGTAGGCAAGGCAAGCTTGGATATAAATGAATTTTGGAAAATTATTGAATCGGCAGGATAAATCGTCTATTTTACCGCAAATTTATCAATTTAAGGAAATATTTATGTTAACGATTTTATTAGTACTACAGGTAATTGTTGCTTTTTCTATGGTTATTATAATTCTCATTCAGAGAAGTTCAAGTGATGGCTTATCAGGACTAGGTGGTGGCTCTTCGAGTGGCAACTCTCTTATTTCAGGAAGAGCGTCCGCAAATATAATGACAAAGACAACTGCTTTTTTAGCAGCTGTCTTTATGGCTAACAGCCTTGCTATGGCAACTATAACGGCAAGAACATCCGGGGTAGCCGATAAACTTATAAAAGATATAAGCGCAGAGGTTACGAGCGACAAAGCTGCCGAGCCTGGAGTTCCTATTTTAGAATAGTCATGGTTTGAAAGCTAAAAAACAGCTCATAGATAGTATATTAACATTTACTTATGTTAGCCTTTTATGTAGTATGCGCAAAAAATCCAGATAAATAAAATTTAATTCTATGGCAAAATTTATATTCATAACCGGCGGTGTCGTATCATCATTAGGAAAAGGCTTAGCTTCGGCAAGCTTAGCTGCGGCATTGCAGTCCCGCGGTTACAAGATTCGTTTACGCAAACTTGATCCCTATTTAAACGTAGATCCCGGTACCATGAGTCCTACTCAGCATGGTGAGGTTTTTGTAACCGACGACGGAGCTGAAACAGATCTTGATTTAGGGCATTATGAAAGATTTACCGATGTTACCTCTAGAAAAGGAGACAATGTTACAACCGGTCAAATTTATTCCAAATTACTAGCTAAGGAACGTCGTGGGGAATATTTAGGCGGTACAGTACAGGTCATTCCGCATGTTACAGATCTTATAAAAGAATTTATTTTAAGCAACACCGATGACTCGGACTTTGTTTTATGTGAAATTGGCGGTACCGTAGGTGATATTGAAGGACTGCCATTTTTTGAATCGATTCGACAATTAGGATACGAACTTGGTAAAGAGCGTTCTGTTTTTGTTCACTTAACCCTTGTTCCGCACATATCTGCCGCAAAAGAGTTAAAAACAAAACCAACTCAACATAGTGTGAAAGAATTGCGTTCGATAGGTATTCAGCCGCATATTTTATTGTGCAGATCAGAAAAAGAAATACCGGATTCTGACAAGAAAAAAATTGCTTTATTTTGCAATATTGCAGAAGAATGCGTTATTCCGGCAATGGATGTAAAAAGTATCTATCAGGTGCCTTTAAAATATCACGAAGCAGGACTTGATACGCAGATACTTAAACATTTTGGTTTACCGCATATTGAGAAAGCCGACTTATCAAAATGGAAAAAACTGGTAGAGCTTGATCTTGCTAAGAAGAAATTTGTAAATATAGCGATAGTAGGTAAATACACCGCATTTGCTGATGCCTACAAATCTTTAACCGAATCCTTAAATCACGCCGGCCTTGCCAACAATATAAATGTTAAAATTCACTGGGTTAACTCACGCAATTTTCTCAGCGAAGGGTCATCTAAAAAACTAAGTGAAATGCATGGTATTTTAGTACCGGGTGGTTTTGGAGAAGACGGTATTAAAGGAAAAATCACCGCTGCTACATTTGCGCGTGAAAACAAAGTTCCTTATTTTGGTATATGCCTTGGAATGCAGCTTGCGGTAATTGAAGCTGCAAGAAATTTAGCAGGTATAAAAGACGCTAACTCTAGTGAGTTTGCAGAGGGTAATAATAATGTTATCTGCTTAATGACTGAGTGGAAAAGAGGTACTTTAACAGAATTTAGGCAAAAATCAGGCGACCTTGGCGGCACTATGCGATTAGGGGCTTATGATTGCAAGCTGAAGCCAAAGTCACTAATTCATAAAATATATGGTAAAGATATCATAAGTGAGCGCCATCGTCACAGATACGAGGTAAATATTGATTTTGTAAAACAACTGGAAGAAGCAGGTCTGGAATTTTCAGGAACATCACCTGATGGAACCTTACCTGAGACCATTGAGTATAAAGACCACCCTTGGTTTATAGGTGTACAATTTCATCCGGAATTTAAGTCAAGACCTTTTAGCCCGCACCCTCTTTTTAAGGATTTTATAAGCGCAGCAATTAAATTTAGTAAAAAGTAATATTATGAATATGCAAAAGCAGATTAAGGTTGGTAACGTAACTTTCTCCAATGAGTTGCCTTTTGTTTTAATAGCAGGACCTTGTCAGATGGAGTCGCGCGATCATGCTTTGATGATGGCTGAAAGACTAACAAAAATAACCAGCGATTTAGGGATAAAATTTATATATAAATCCTCCTTTGATAAGGCAAATCGTACAAGTCTAAATAGCACAAGAGGTATAGGACTTGAAAAAGCGCTTCCTATCTTTGCTGAAATCAAAAAAACATTTAATTGTCCTACACTTACTGATATTCACAATGAACAACAATGCGCTTTAGTAGATGATTCTGTTGATATTTTACAAATACCGGCATTTTTATGCAGACAAACCGACTTATTAGTAACGGCAGCTAAAACAAAAAAAGTGATAAATGTTAAGAAAGGACAGTTTTTAGCGCCTTGGGATATAGTAAATGTAGCGGCTAAAATTTCCGGATCAGGTAATGATAATATACTGTTAACCGACAGAGGTACCAGCTTTGGCTATAATACTTTGATCTCGGATATGAGAGGATTAGCTACAATGACTGAAACCGGTTATCCGGTTATTATTGATGCCACTCACTCTACTCAGCAACCAGGAGGACAAGGAGCAACTTCCGGTGGACAGAGAAAATTCGTACCTGTTATATCCAGAGCAGCAATAGCTGTAGGCATTGCAGGGGCATTTATGGAAGTTCATCAAGATCCTGATAACGCCCCTTCTGATGGTCCGTGCATGGTGATCTTAGATGAGTTACATGATATACTTAAGAAACTAATTGAAATTGATAAAGTAGTAAAAAATCCATAGCGGACTCAGCAATGTTGTTTTAGAATTTTTTACACTTTATCTGAATTTTGATCTGAATTCACATTAAAGTATCTAAAATCATTGATATAAACAAAGGCTAATTTATAAGTTTCATCTGCATGATATTAATAATATTTAAACTAATCAAAATATCATCTCTCCAAAGGAGCTTTATATCCAAGTAGTCCTTGAGGATTTAAAGATGTTCCAAATATAGTATTTCCAACATGGGGGGGAATTAAATTAGCACAACTAGGGAGATTTTACACTAGCAGCGACAGCCCTCTGTGCCAGAATAGATGAGACACTTTTTAGATAACTAATTAGTGTAGAAATTCTATACTGTAGCAAGGAGGTTTTATTATGAACAATTTACAAGAACCAGTTAAAGGACTAGCCGGCAATTTCTCCCCTGAGGAGACTGGAGGCCGAAGGCCGGAAGTTGACGAAGGGGAGAAATTGCAGGCTGCGCCTATTATCCCACCCACTGAAGTTAAGGTTGA
>JBIKME010000209.1:0-2833 GCA_044359415.1 Rickettsiales bacterium
AGCAAGGGATTTGGGGCGTCCGAGAAGCACAATATACCGTGAAATATGCCGCAATCAGGACGCATCCGGATATGAAGCATCGCATTCTGGCTTTTTGTATCGAAAGAGATGAAAACGATGCTCGTCCTTGTCAAAACAACCGGAATTTATAAATCATATAAAAACCTGTTTGATTGATAAAAAATGGAGCCCGGAAATGATCGCCGGTCGACTAAAGGAGATCGACTCTGAGCTTGGCTTTTCAGCCTGTATGGAGAGCATTTACAGATATATTTATGAATATAAATTGTGGCAATATTTGCCCTCAAAACGAAATAAACGAAGGGTGCGAAGATACAGGCCCAAACACTCCTTGCCGTCGATCCATGATCGCGCTGATAGCATTGATAACCGTGAGTCATACGGCCATTGGGAGGGTGATTTAATGATCTTCAAAAACACCAGTGGTACAGATAATCTGACCTGTATGTACGAACGAAAATCAAGGCTTTCCCTGATTATCAAAAACCGATCCAAAAAATCAAAGCATGTATTGGAAAACATGGCTGAATTATTTGCTAAAAACATCATAAAACACAAGCAGAACGTACAAACAATTACATTCGATCGCGGCTCGGAATTTAGACATTTTGCCACTTTGAGACAGAGTTTGCGCAATCAAAAGCTGGGCGTTTATTTTGCCGATCCTAGTTCGCCATGGCAAAAAGGCGGGGTCGAAAAACACAACAAAATCTACCGTCGATTTGTCCCCAAAGGCGCAGATATCAACAATATACCTGCTAAGAAAATTGAACATATTTGCAACTGGGTAAACAACATGCCTAGAAAAATTCTTGACTTTAAAACTCCAATAGAGGTAGCTAATGAACAAAATTTAATGAATAAATCAATCTGTCGCACTTCGTTTTAGAATCTGCCTCGATTCTTATGTCGGATCTGTGGATGCAGTTTTAGCTATCTTCATTTATTTAAAGCTATATAAATACCTGCCCAGTCGTCAGGGGGAGGTGACTTTTTATAATCATCTATGCGTCTTTCATAAAGTTCGAATAATACTGTTTTATTTAGAATAGGTTTTTCTTCAGCCAGTTCTCTACAGTTTTGTATAGATTGCAATGCCTCATCCCAGTTTCCAGATCTATATTGAGCTAGCATTAAATCAAATTCATTTTTGAATTTGATATATATCTCATCATTAACTAAATTTTCTTCATATAGTATAGTATAGATCTTAACCGGTTCGGTTTTACCTTTTACCTTGATTAGATCAAGTTCTAATGTAGCAAATCCTGTTATTTCTCTTAATGTATTATCGCCAATTACAATTTCAACACCGTAATATTTACTTTGACCTTCCAGTCTTGATGCCAGATTAACATCGTCTCCAAGTACGGAATAATCAAACCTCTTTTCAGAGCCCATATTGCCAACGCAGCAATATCCTGTATTTAATCCTATACCAATACCAAGAGGTATATACTTAAGATTTTTTTCTAAAGACTCCTGCTTATGTTTTTCGTTTAACACTTTAAGAGCATCTACCATTTCTAAAGAAGATAAGCAGGCATTTTTAGCATGTTCAGGATCATCTAAAGGAGCATTCCAAAATGCCATAATGCAATCCCCCATATATTTATCAATAGTACCCTTGTGGTTTAGAATGATATTAGTCATTGGGGTTAGAAAATCATTCATTAAATTAATTAAATCCTGAGCATTCATTTGTTCTGATATTCTGGTAAATCCACGTATATCACAAAAAAGTATTGTTAAATTTTTTGTTTCTCCGCCAAGCTTTAAAGTATCTGGATTTTTAGCAAGTTCTGATACTAGTGCCGGTGACATATACAAATTAAATGCATTACGTACCCTTCGTCTTTCATTTTCTGCGCTTAAATATCTGCTCATTGATTCAGATAAGTATAATAAAGCAATTGCAATACCTGGTGTAATAGGGTCAATAAGCATTTTATATTCAATAAATGAATACCATGAAATAGCAATTGCACCTGATAATGATATTAAAGTAAACACCGCCCCCCATAAAGCTGATAGCCTAGACATCATTAATATAAGAATTATACCTATAACTATCATAAGAATGATTTCAGCTCCGTGCATCCAGTCAGGTCTATGTAGAAACTCATTCGATAATATTTGTTCCAAAGCCTGTACATGCACTTCAACCCCTGTAATAGTAGGATTTAAAGGGGTGGCTCTAATATCCCTCAGACCTTGCGCGCTTCCTCCTATGAAAGTAATTTGCCCTTCTAAGAAAGAGATGTCAAAAGTAGGATCCAAAATTTTCCAGGCCGGTATATATCTATCATTGGTAAATGGGGTATAATAGATCCAGAATTTTCCTGTTGCGTCTGTAGGCACCTCAAACATGCCGATTTTAATTGCTGTTATACCTGTGTTTTGCCCATATGATTTCTCATCACTGGCGCCAACTGATTTTATGATATAGCTTTGGGCTCCTTGAGCTATTCTCAAAGACTCCGCTAAAAGGCTTGGCGCAAATTTATCTTGCGAAACAAACATTAGTGGCATTCTTCGCAGAATACCATCAGCATCTGTTATGCTATTTAAAGCTCCGTTACCGGTGGAATTATTTTCCAGCTTCGGCAAATTTGGTACGGAGCCGTTAAATTTAGTTAAAAAAGGTTTGGGATCTCCTCCAGCATAAGAATACCCGGCTTTATCGGCTACTGTCTTTCCGGTATCGTTATTAGTTAAAACAAATCCTGTAGTGACATTGGATTTTAAAATAGATGCTGCAAGTAAGTCATCATGATCAGGGAGTTCTTCTAAAAGATAAGCCAGCTTTTCC
>JBIKME010000027.1:0-8759 GCA_044359415.1 Rickettsiales bacterium
ATTCATTTTTCGATGGAGAAAATTTATTTACAATGCGATTAATTAATTATTCAGTCATCTACTGGCTTTAAAGTTGAAACTTTATTTAGAATAAAGACATGATTCTCAAAAGACTCTGCCTTCAAGTGATAACCTAGCCCTCTCATAATAGAAAATGTAGTTTCTAATTTAGGAGAAGTTTTTCCAGTTAAAACTTTATATAAATTTTGGCGGTTAAGGTGTGTAGCTTCTGCAAGTTTACTAATGCCGCCTTTTGCTTCGGTTAAATGGCGCAGGGCAAGCATAAAGGCTTCTGTGTCACCGTCTTCTTCATATTCTTCTATTGCCGCATCCAAGAAAGCCTGTGCTTCAACAGGGCTCTGAAGTTTCTCAACTAAATAATCTTGGAATTTCTGATATTTTTTAGTCATTTTGATATTCCTTCCAACATTCTATTGCCTTTTTAATGTCTTTCTTTTGGGTACTTTTATCACCACCACTTATTAAAACTACTACTGTGTCGCCATCTTCGCCAAAATACACTCTATATCCGGCACCAAATGCAAACCTAAGTTCATTAATACCATCTTGCAAAACCTTATAATCACCATAATTTCCAAGTGATACGCGCAATATTCCTTGCTCTATTCTTGCTCTTGTCCTGCTATCTAAATCATCTAGCCATTCTGTAAAAGGGCTATTTCCAGCATTATCTGCAAAGATTATAACTTCTTTTGATTTTACAGCTCTCAATTACTTACTCCCAACATTGTCGCACGCTAGCGACTTTTTGTCAATTAATATAAATTACTGTTAATCAGCCCTAATTAACATTTTTTACCAGCAAATCCAAACATTGCTTCGGCTATTTTCTCCATCGCATCCAGCACCGCGGATCATCATGCAATCTTGCATTATGAGCTATTTTAAAGTTCGAGCATTGATAAAAAGCGTAATGTTCTTAGTTTTTAAGTCTAGAACATCACTTGAAAAGCCGGGCTATGCCCGAAAAGCCCGTTTCATAAACTGGTTAAATTGGCAAAAAATGATAATTGGTGGGACCGAGACGATTCGAACGTCCGACCTAGTGATTAGGAATCACTCGCTCTATCCTGCTGAGCTACGGCCCCATTGAATTTAATTACAGCAGATTATATTGTAAAACTCTCTTACTGTAATAAAAATCTTAGCTATTATATAATTAAATTGCTATTTTTCCAAGCATTACCCCTGTAAAAATAAGCATACCAAAATATCTATTAGAAGAAAATTTACGCATACAATCATCAGCGTTATCTAACTCTACTGTATTTGATTGCCAATACAACTGAAAAGCTCCTAAAAGTAATAGCACGTGGAACAAGATACCACTCCCTTGCAATATACCTACTATCCAAAATAAAATTATTGTAGTTAAATAAAAGAAATATAAATATTTTTTAGTATATACATCAAACTTCAAAGCCGTTGATTTTATACCTATCAATATATCATCTTCTTTATCCTGATGTGCGTATATAGTATCATAACCTAAAGTCCAGAACACACATCCTAAATAAACCAATATAGCCGATATTGTTATACCATCCATTACCGCCGCCCAACCTATTAAAACTCCCCAATTAATTGTAAGTGCTAAAAATATTTGAGGCCAGTAGGTAATTCTTTTCATAAAAGGATATATAAATATTGGCGGTATTATAACCAGACCTAACAAAATCGAAGTTTTTGATAATGTTGTTAATATAATACCAGCTATAGTTAGTAACAAAAACAACAACAACAAAGCTTCATATATTTTCAAATCACCATTTGCCAGAGGACGATCTTTTGTTCTTTTAACCTGGGCATCATATTTTCTATCGATAATGTCATTAACAATACAACCAGCGCTCCTCATGACGATCGCACCAATCGTGAATACAACAAAAACAGACCAGTGCGTATTGGCATCAGATACGAAACCAAGGCTAATTAAACAAGGCCATAGCAATAAAAACGTCCCGGTTACGTTATCAAGACGCATTATTTTTAAATAAGGGCGCAATGGCGCAATATTAGGGTTATTAATCCATTCCACTACAATTAACCTTTTATTTAGATTATGGCAGCAGATTATTACTATATATTACTTATTTTCAAGATATATATTTATACATAACTATTCAAAGAGGAGGTTTCTTAATTTTTTTCTATACAACAAAACTTTAAACGCATATGTATTAAATACCAAATAATTAATAATGAGGAAAAAATGAACAAATATTCTAAATTTTTAGCATCAGCAGCAATTGGTCTTGCCGCTCTATCTATGACATCATCAGCAACAGCATCGGCAGATTCTGAATCGGAAAAATGTTACGGCGTTACGAAAGCAGGCTCTAATGACTGCGGATCCAAGACAAACGGCCATTCATGCGCAGGTCAATCTAAAACAGATTCTGACGCTAATGAATTTATTGCCCTACCTAAAGGATTATGTGAGCGTTTAACAGGCGGAGCGCTATCTGAAAGCGGTGTAAAAGCTAACTAATGACATCTAAATTTACCACCAATCCTATTCCGGCTAAAGCCGGAATAGGATTGCGCAGCAAACATCTTCACCAGATAATCAGTAGCAAACCCCAGATACCATGGCTGGAAATACATTCAGAGAATTTTTTTGCCAAAGGTGGTATTAACCTTCATCTTCTTGAAAAAATCAGATCTCTATACCCCCTTAGTATGCACGGAGTCGGTTTATCTCTTGGTACGTCCGATAAATTAGACGATAATCATTTGAAAAGATTAAAAAAATTAATCGATATTTTTCAACCAGATCTGGTATCAGAACATATCTCATGGTCATCAATAGATAATATACACTTAAGTGATTTATTGCCGCTACCTTATACGCAAGAGGCATTAGGTATAATTAGTAAAAATATTCAACATGCTCAGGAATTTTTCAATAGACAAATTTTAATTGAAAATCCCTCAAGCTATCTGGAATTTAACGAATCTGAAATGAGTGAATATGAATTTGTAATTGAACTTATCAAAAGAACAGGCTGTGGTTTACTGCTTGATATAAACAACCTTTATGTCAATTCAACAAATCACAATATTGATAGTGATTTATACAGCGATCTATATTTAAATTCCTTAAACAAGGAAATGGTACAAGAAATTCATCTTGCAGGATATGAGGAATATAATATCAATGAAAAAAAAACAATCTTAATTGACACTCATAGCAGACCGGTATACCCAAATGTCTGGAAACTTTACAAGAAAGCGATTAAAAAATTTGGTAAAATACCGACGCTTATAGAGTGGGACAGTGACATACCTGATCTTAAAGTTCTTTTAGCTGAATCACATAAGGCTGAGGCCATATTAACTGAGGAAGGTAATTATGCCTCAGCTTAAAATATTACAAAAATATTTTTTAGAAGCAATATTTGATAATGATATCGCAAATTTACTAGAGTCCGTAAAACAGACTGATCTTGATAAAGAACAATTAATAAATATTTATAAAAATAATGTAATAACCACACTGTGCGAAACTTTAAAAAACAGATACCCGGTAATTCTCACATTAACGGGCGAAGATTTTTTTAAATATGCCAGTTTAAAATTTATAAAACACAATCAGCCCAAAAGTGGTAATTTAGATGAATATGGTGAAGAGTTTATTGAATTTATTGACAATCTAAAAGAAGCAGAAAATTATAAATATCTAAAAGACATAGCAAGATTAGAATGGGCAACGCACTATGCCTATTTTGTAGAAGACGCTCCTAAAATAGATATAAAAGAATTATCTGCAACAAATATACAAAAATTACAGGATTGCTATTTTGCTCTTCATCCATCAGTTCATCTTATTGCCTCATCTTATGCTATTGATAAAATATATAACATAGCAAACACATCAGACTACACATCAGAATTTAGTGACATTACAAAAATTAATATAAACAAACCAACCTATATTTTAGTTTTAAGGCATGAATACACCGTGGAATATACAGCTATAACAATTGGTGAATATCACTTCCTTAAATCACTAGCTCAAAAATCTAAAATTATAGACGCTTTTAACACGGCGGTAGATGTAGATGATAGGTTTGATTTTGCCAAGTCTTTACATAAATTTTCTTTAAACGGAACATTTAGTAATTTCAACAGTAAGCGTTTTTGGTAAGCGGTATTTAATTTTCTGATAGTAGCTTTAATCAAGCTTTTTTGTGGGTTGTTTTGCTAAACATCAAATATTTTGATTAATTTTACGCAAACAAACGGCAAATAATGTGATCAGGCTCATGTCGGTCGTTCAGCGTTTCTATCTTTGTTTATTTCCTAGCATTTGAGGCTATAACTGCTACTCCGTCCACCAGCATCATTTTTAACCAGAATATTTTTCTCTATAAGGTCGTTAATATCCCTAGTAGCAGTATCCTGTGAGCATTTAGTAATCTTAGCCCATTTTGAGGATGTAAGCTTGCCTTCAAAGCTATCGAAAAGGAGGTTAAGGACAATTCTTTGGCGGTCATTAAGCGGCTTTTCAATATTATTTCCCCAAAACCTGGCTTTTATCAAAACAGTTTCAAGCGTCTCTTCTGAGCTATTTATGGCACGCCTCAAGCAGAGTAAGAACCAATCCATCCAAGCAGTTATATCTAACGTTCCTTTCTGACAGGCTTCCAGCACATCATAATATCCATTTCTCTCCTTCTGGATTTGTGACGACATACTATAAAAACGCTGTGGGCTTTTTTCGCAGCGGGAAAGCTGCATATCAGCAATTGCCCTGGCAATACGACCATTACCATCATCAAACGGGTGTATGCTAACAAACCAGAAATGGGAAAGTGCCGATTTCAGTACTGGGTCAATATCTGATTCCTTCTCAAACCATTTAAAGAATGCAGCCATTTCTTTTTTGAGGCGGTTGTAATCTGGCGCTTCATAATGTATTCTCTCTCGTCCATAAGCACCAGACACAACTTCCATAGGCCCACTTTCCTTGGTTCGCCATTTTCCTACAATAATTTTATTTAAACCACTTCTGCCCGTTGGAAACAAAGCCCCATGCCATCCAAATAAGCGTTCTTCTGTTAGTGGCTTATTATATTTACGGGTAGCATCCAGCATAACTTCAACTATGCCTTCAATATTACGGTCTTTATTATATAAACCGCCAATATCAATACCAAGCCTTCTGGCGATAGAAGACCGCACCTGATCCCTATCCAGCTTCTCATTTTCGATTTCTGAGGTTTTGATTACATCCTGCGTAAGAGTTTGTAAGGTAGCTTCTTCACGCAAAGCAAAGCCAAGAGTCTCCATCCGCCCCAATAAGCGGCCTTGCAAATGACGCACGTCTGCCAGCAATGGCAATAGCTTCGCTTCATCCCATTTAAACTCTGGCCAATCTTTTCTCTCGTGAATATACATATAATCTCCGCATTTTATAATGAGATTATACAGGATATTCTCCGCATACGCAACTATATTCTATGCATAAAGTGCGGAGATTATAGCCTTTATTAGCCGCAAGAAAGGGGATGAATTGTTTTATTCCGCATAGCTTCTACGTTATTATACCATAATAGACCATATAAATTATGCGCTAACACGGTTCAATGCCCGCATTCAAGCAATCCAAAACCAAGTGTATAACTTTTGCGCATATTACGACAACAAATGCTAACAAGTTTTATACCCTAATTCTTTTCTTAATCAACGACTTAAGCAAGTTTAAGTTACACACTCTGCGGTTTGATATTAATTTAAGAAAAGGCTGTATTAATCGTTAAAAAATTCTTAAATAAGCTTTAATTCTTGCGGGCAACAACATAAGCATAGTCACCAGAAATCGAAGAATATTTCCGTTTAATGCTTAGGAATTTTCCAGTGCTTAAATCTGCGCTTAGCGAACTAAGTCCATTATCAAGCTCTTCAATGTCACAATTGCACGCGAAAGAAGAAATGTTGGAACGCACATTGGGATCAAAATATATCTCAGGCCGCTCTTTACCAGAATATAAAAACATATCTTGTAGTTTGTTGGTAATAAAGAACGGGGCAATGTTTTTTACCTCAAAACCGACAGATTGCCGTGAAGTTACTAATGTTTTTTGATCTGGCATATTATCAATAGAACGTCGCATCATCTCTGGAAAATAATTACACAGCCAATAGCTTTGCATTTGATCTGGAAACGCCGTAAAAATAATAAAATTCCCTTTATCAATGACACGATAGACTTCCTTAAATGCCGAAGTCAAATCAGTAAAATGATGTATAGCGAGAGAGCAAACAGCGCCATTGAAATACTCGTCAGAGTAAGGCAGTGAGGATACATTACCTAAAGTCCATTTGATATTTGCATTTTTATCAATAGCTTGTTTAAGCATAACTTCAGATATATCAATTCCATACCATTGACCACCTAAAGTGGCTATTGCAGAAGTATAGTTTCCCGTGCCACAAGCAACATCAAGAAATCTTGAGCTTTTCTCATTGCAAACAAGGCGGGAAATTTCTTGAGTAATTTCAGCATCGGCTTGTCGAGTAAACGTGTATGTTGAACCAATAGAATCATATAGTTTTTTCATATCGCCATCCAAAATATGCGACTATGACCTCCGATAGCATAACAGATGTGTGAGTTTATGTGTAACTTAGAATTCTTATACTCAATAAAATCAATCACTTACAAATTCCCGTCATTCCCACTCAATTGTTCCAGGGGGCTTTGATGTAATATCATAAACAACTCTATTAACTCCCTTAACCTTATTAATAATTTTAGTACAAACCGTACTTAAAAAGTCATGCGAAAACGGATAATAGTCTGCAGTCATACCATCAGTTGAAGTAACAGCTCGCAGACCACAAACATATTCATAGGTTCGCGCATCACCCATCACACCAACAGTCCTGACAGGCAACAGAACAGCAAAAGCTTGCCATATTTGGTTATAAAGGCCAGCTTTTCTTATTTCATCAATATAAATTGTATCAACCTCTTGAAGAATTTTTATTTTCTCTTCCGTAACTTCGCCAGGTATACGAATTGCAAGACCAGGTCCTGGAAACGGATGACGCTCTATTAACTCTTCATCTATCTTTAACTCTCTTCCTAGCTGACGCACCTCATCTTTAAACAACTCCCTTACTGGCTCTACTAACTCAAGCTTCATATAATCCGGTAAACCACCAACATTGTGATGCGACTTGATAGTAACCGCAGCATTACCATGTACTGATACCGATTCTATAACATCTGGATATAATGTGCCTTGTGCTAAGAATTTAGCGCCCTTTACTTTATTTGCTTCTTCTTCAAATACATCTATAAATGTTTTTCCAATAATTTTTCTTTTCTTTTCCGGATCATCGACTCCATTTAACTGCAAGAACAATTTTTTTGAAGCATCCACAGCTTTTATTGGAATATGAAACTTCGTCTCAAATCTATCTATTACCTCTTTTGCTTCATTTTTTCTCAAAATACCCATATCCACAAAAATACAAACAAGCTGATCACCTATAGCCTTATGTAAAATAGCAGCAACTACCGTGGAGTCCACTCCCCCACTTACACCGCATATTACCTTATTACTACCAACTTGTTTACGTATTTTAGCTATTGCAGTTTCTAAGAAAGAGCTCATATTCCAGCTATCGGAACAACCTGCTATCTTATGTACAAAATTACTTAATAATTTTTTACCATCTGGTGTATGAGTAACCTCAGGATGGAACTGAACCGCATATAATTTTCTTTTCTGATCATATATAGCAGCAGCGGGAGCTCCATCTGATTTTCCAACAACCTTAAATCCCTCTGGCAAACTATCCACGTGATCACCATGACTCATCCAAACCTGATAGCTTGCACCATTTTGCCAGCAATCAGCGAATAATACGCAATCATCAACTATTTTAAGGGAAGCTCTGCCAAACTCTCTATTATGTGAACTACTGACCTTACCACCTAACATTTTGCACATTAATTGCTGACCATAACAAATCCCAAGAATAGGAACATTATAATCAAAAACATGCATACCGATACTAGGCGAACTTCCTTCCGTAACCGATGACGGACCGCCGGATAATATTATTCCTTTTGGTGAAAAATCATGTAAAAAATCTTTTGTTATTTTGTTATATGGGTGAATTTCACAATAAACCTTTGATTCACGAACTCTTCTTGCTATCAATTGAGTAACCTGTGAGCCAAAATCAATTATCAGAATTTTTTCTTGCATAATGACCAGCTTTTTTGATATTTAGGCCGTTATACACAAATCTTTACTATTAGTAAAGCACCCCTAAAAAATAATAAGTTTTAACTACAAGGTTCGAGTATTAGTATAAGTAGTTACCCTAAGGACTTTTTGTGCAAAAAGTTTAGATTGTTCTGAATCAGGACTTTGAGAAAATGAGTTACCATTTTCAGAGGAAGTATTTAATAATACTTTAGCTGCAGGATCAACCGCATTAGCATTCGGTCTTTCATTAATAAAAAAAAGTTTTCCTAAAAAACTCTTAAAACATTGGTACATAATTACTCCTTTAAATTAACTAATTTTAATTTTGTTTATCTGAGGCATAATCATAATTATTACCAAAAAGATTTAGAAAATTGCTGGTAAAATAACTTTATATATAATCCTTCGTACATTAACCAAAAAACTCTACCGTAACTTTATAACCATTGTCTGCCATTACAGTTGCTTTATTATTATCATCTTCACTTTGCTCTATAAATACAATAT
>JBIKME010000211.1:0-2790 GCA_044359415.1 Rickettsiales bacterium
CGCCTTCACATCAAGAAAAGAGCCAAATTGATAAAGCGCCAAATTGCTTATTTCAACCAGTTTGACCCAAGAACACCTGACAGAAAGTATGTTGGTGGTGAAAGTCATCTTTATCTTGGTCGAAAGTACAGACTAAAAATAGAGCTCTCTGACAAAGACAAGGTGCTTTTGAAAAATGGATATTTTTGTATCGAGGCAACTTCCAGAAAACCAGATCACATAGAAAAGCTTATGGATTCTTGGTATAGAAGACGGTCTAAGCTATGTTAGAATTTTGTGTATGGCCGAAAATAATTAGGCGGTAATTATCTCCATAAATTACTGATTGGCACAGCCCATAGATTTTGTCCGAAAGGCACAATATCTTTGCCACGATAAAGAACAATACCGCAGATAAAATCATTTCCTGTAATACGTTGTAATTCTTCTAATCCTTTGAAATCTGATTTTGAAACGTTATCGCTTTTCTTCACTTCAGCAGCAGTTAATTGACCATTTGTTTTTTCTAAAACAAAATCAACTTCTTTATTATCGCTGCTTCTAAAATGGAATAAATTCATTTTATCATCGCGGAAAGTCATAAGCTTGAGTAGTTCTGTTGCTACAAAATTTTCAAGCACATGACCAAAAAGCTCTGGCCTGTTTTTTTCAAGGTCGCTTAACTCATATTGAAGCAGGTGACAAAGCAATAAAGTGTCCGTCATATAGCCCTTTGGTGATTTAACAAGACGCTTACCAATATTGCGATACCAGGGGGCTAGTTCAAAGGTTAAGAATAACATTTTGAGGAGTGTCTTGTAATTGCGTGAGGTAACAGCATTAAGGCCTGCATCACGTGCAATATCAGCATCATTGACCAAGCCTCCAGAACGATTAGCCAAAATACGGAGTAAGTTAGGGAGGCTGCTGATCTTTTCAATTTCAGCTAAGGCGCGGACATCTCTTTGCAAGATGGTGGTAAGATAGCCATCAAACCAAGTTGTACGCTCGTGAACGTCTACACCAGATATCTCAGGATAGGTTGCCGCGCGAATAACGTCTGAAAGTTTATGTTTTGCAGTATCTGTTTCAAAATCTTTATTGAAAAGCCTTTCAATAAAGTCACCGTTACCTCCCAGATATTCAGCGCTTGAAATAGGATAGAGTGTGAGGACATTCATACGCCCAACCAACGGATCTGATAATTTTGGTAACGCCATGATATTGGCTGATCCAGTCAGTAGAAAACGTCCTTTAAGCTTTGAAGCATGCTCCTGCCGCAATTCATCAACAACCACTTTTAGAGCTCTAAAAATTTCTGGAACAAGTTGCACCTCATCAACAATTAAAGCGCCTTTACGTTCCTTAAGGTAACTTGTCGGAGAATTTGCGGCGGCGGCCATTTGTGTTGTACTATCAAATGTTACATATTCAGCTGGATATTCTTTTTTAGCAATGGCTTGAACTAGTGTGCTTTTACCAGCCTGACGAGGGCCGTTTAAGAAAACCACGGGGCTAACATCTAATGCCTTAAGAAGTTTGTTTCTGATATGCCTGTTAATATGTTTCATTGCAAACCTTAACTTTGTTTATATAAATTCATCTTTTATAAATTATAAAGCAAACTTTTATATTTGCAAGATTTATCTTGTGAACCTCATGAAAAACGTGTGCGACTTAACAAAATAACGCCTGTGTGAAAAACACTTACAAATATGCATTATAACGCATTTATTGCCGCAATTTATGCCCTGTGATGCATATTTGAATTAGAGTTTTTAAATCTAATTCTTCACCACTTCAAAAATAACAAATTTACCATCATATCCAATTTTACTGCGGACAGGCCGATTCACGCCAATAACGCGACCTGCGGGGACTTGATTGGATACGCCATAATTATAATCAATTTTAGCCTGGCTTTGCACACACCTCCATACAAAGCCTTATCCTCAATATAAAATCAGCCTACAGAAAGAATTAGCAAATTATGTTTGAATCCTATAACGAAAAACTGAAACTTCTAATCAAGGTTTTACCAATGGTTGCTGAGGAGATCTTCTAAGTATATTGCTTTGATGAGAATAATTATGAGCTTCTGGGCGCAAAAATTCATAATAAGCATTTCAATAGAATTTCCAAAGAAATAAACACGGCTACTTGACCAGAGTTTCAACAAAACAAGACTTTAGATGTCCGGAAGAGTATGGAATGAGTAGAGTCTTTTTTGCAGTGCGCAGAATTGCGTAAAAGACTTTACTCATTTTACTAAAAATACCAAGTGTTTATTTGTAAGGTAGTTATAAAAAACTATAATAACAACTGCTAAAGATTTTCCTACAAACACCGGTACAACAAAGGCAAATGCCCAAACTAGAGCGGTATTGATCACAAGCCCTAAATAACCAAAGCTAAGGGCAAAAAATAAACGCTTATGCGAACGTTCCTTTCCATCAGAAAACGTCCATATTCGGTTAATAAAAAAACTACCGGTAAGACCTATACCATAGGATATTGTATTACCTACTATAATTCCCAGATCCAAAAATGTATAGCATATATAAAATAATATAAAATCAACTGCGGTACCAAATGCACCTACAATAAGAAATTTAAAAAAACGTTTATCGGCAAATTTTTTTATCACCAGTTTAGCAATATAAGCATTGTAAAAATAAACCATAATATTCCATTACCGAGGAAAATTTTATCATGTAGTAATATTTTTTCCGGCTCCCCTCCCTTTTCGTCAATATATAAAACCTGCAAGTAACGGAACAACCCAAAAATTACAAAAACAACTGTATATAC
>JBIKME010000214.1:0-2761 GCA_044359415.1 Rickettsiales bacterium
AATCAGAAAGGTGGAGTAGGTAAGACAACAACAGCGGTAAACTTAGCTACTGCGCTTGCGGCTACAGGTAAAAAGATTTTGATGATTGACTTGGATCCGCAGGGTAATGCGAGTTCCGGATTTGGCGTGGCGGTGTCGGAGAGAAAAAACAACATATATCAAGTTCTTTGTGATGTAATCACTATTGATCAAGCTATTATTAAAACTAAAATTCCGGGACTGGATGTAATTGCGTCAACGGTCAATTTGTCTGGTGCTGAGATTGAGTTGTCTGCTGTTGAGGGGCGTGAATTTAGGCTTAAGAGCAAGTTAGATTTAGTTTCATCCAGGTACGAATATATATTAATAGACTGCCCGCCTTCTTTAAGCTTGCTAACCCTAAATGCGTTAGTGGCCGCAAATTCAGTGCTAATACCTATGCAATGTGAATTTTACGCTTTAGAGGGTCTAAGTCACCTCATACAAACTATAGATAAGATTAAAAAGCATCTTAACCCGTCTTTGCATATAAACGGTATTGTGCTTACCATGTATGATGGAAGAAATAACCTTACGCAACAAGTCGAGAAAGATGTACGAGGGTATTTAAAAGAGAAAGTTTATAATACGGTAATACCAAGAAATGTTAAAATATCAGAGGCCCCCTCGCATGGCGTTCCCGCAATTATATATGATTTTAGATGTTCAGGCTCAGCTGCATATATTAGACTTGCTAAAGAGTTATTAAAAAGAAATAATAATTTACCAAAAGAAGATGTTTCACCAAAAATGTTTCACGTGAAACAATAAAAAATAAATAGGAGTTTTTAATGGCAAATACAAAGAAAAAAGCATTAGGTAAAGGTCTGTCAGCCCTTATATCCGAGGGCAATGATGAGATAGCGTATGCGGAAAATCTCGAGGATGATTTGCTTGCGGCGTTTGCTGAAGATGCAGATGATTTAAATGTAAAGCATATAAAACTAACAGATTTAAGAGCCGGTACTTTTCAGCCCCGGGAGTATTTTGATGAGGAAAAGCTACAGGAGCTTGCTCTTTCAATTAAAGAAAATGGTGTAATACAACCAATATTAGTTCGCTGGGAAGAAGAGGAATCTGTTTATCAGATAGTTGCCGGAGAAAGGCGCTGGCGTGCAGCAAAGCAGGCGGGACTAGAGGTCATTCCGGCGGTAATTAGAAATTTAACTGACAAAGAGGCTGCTGAGGCTGCTTTAATTGAAAATATCCAAAGACAAAGTCTAACTGCTATTGAAGAGGCTGAAGGTTATAAGACGTTGCAGGAGCATTTTTCTTACACACAAGAGCAGTTGGCCGAAAGGTTGGGGAAAAGCCGCAGTCATATAGCTAATATGTTAAGGCTGCTAACTTTGCCAAAAGAAGTAAAAGAGCTGATAAACACGAGAGCAATATCAATGGGGCATGCACGCGCATTAATAAAATCAAACAATCCAATAGAAGATGCCTATAAAATTATTGAAAATGGTTTAAGTGTAAGGGAGGCAGAAAAATTTACCGAAGGTAATCTACGCAAGAATGGAATAAATAGCAAAAAGAACTCATCACAAAGCTCACTTCATAAGAAATCTAAAGATGAGGTTAAAGATGAAGACATTGTAGTGCTGGAAACGTCTCTTTCAAGAAGCCTTGGGCTAAAAGTAACAATTAATTGTGACAAAGAGGTTGGTGGTATTGTGTCTGTATGTTATAACAACATGTCGGAACTTGATAGAATATTGCAAAAACTAGGCTAATGTAAAAAGAGCTAGCTTTACAAGTCCTTCCATTTGCTGGATATTTAGGTTTAAATCCTACTATTATTCTATTGGATTTGTAAAAACTTTAATATTATGTTATGCTAAAATAATAACAAATCATATAATTTGTAATTTAAATGGAAAGTAACTCTTTGCCAAAGAATTTGGGCCATTTCATATGGTTCTTTATAAGGCAACAAAAAATCTTATTTATTGTATTATCAGTTACGCAATTGGCTTGGGCAATTGATAACACGGCATTACCGTATATTTATAAAATTTTCTTGGATATTCTTATTGAATATAAAGGAGATAGGAGTGAATCGTGGTCTGTACTAGCCAAACCATTAATCATTGGAGCAAGTATTTGGATTTTAGTAGAAGTTATGTATAGAACATATGATTATGTAGCTATATACACATATCCAAGATTTGAAGCGGCGATTCGTATGGCGATAGTAAAGTATGTTCAGGGGCATTCGCACGTATATTTTGGAGATAATTTTGCCGGAAATATAACTAATAAAATTTCTGACCTTCCTCAGAGCGCGACAAGAATACTGCAGTTAATTATGACATTATTCTTACCTAGTGTAGCTGCCTTGATAATAGGGTCCTGTATTTTTGCCTCGATGCATCCGGTTTTTTCTTTAGTTATGATAGGATGGTTTTGTGTTCATATAACTATAGCGTTATATTTTGCTACCGAATGCACAAAAAGGTCTAAGATACATTCTGAAAGTCGTAGTGTTATAACAGGTAAGATTGTTGATATGTTTACTAATATAGTTGCTGTTAAATCATTTGCCAGGCAAGGGTTTGAAATGAAAAATCTGGAATTATTTCAGCAAAGCGAACAAGATAATCATAGTTTGGTTTTTAGATTAATGTTTAAAATGCGCCTTATACAAGCAATTGGTGTTTTTACCATGATGGGTGTAGGACTTACGTGGTTAGAAATTCATTTTTGGCAAGAAGGTCTAATTACTGCCGGGGATGTAACATAT
>JBIKME010000215.1:0-2755 GCA_044359415.1 Rickettsiales bacterium
TACAAAAAACGCTTACATGCAAAACATCTTTTATGCAAAAACAACTCTACAGTAATATATTGTAAATATTTATTCAATATTAACATTCCTGTTAAACTTAGGGAGCTGTAAAATCAATTGCTCTTTTAAAGTCAAAAGAAAAAGATTTTAGTTAGCTTCACTGAAAAAACGTCTTTTAAACTCTTTATCTACAGAGTAGCATTTTGTAAGATGTGAATTCAGATATTTAAAATTAATAAATTTTTCTATTTTTTCATATCTATTTTTTTCAAAATAAACTTGTAAAGCCTTAATTTTTTCTGGCGCTCTTACATCACCCAACTTATCTGCTATTAGGAAAAAAGCGTATGCAAGCTCATATCTTTCAAAAACTTTGTTTTTTTTAAGCTCAGGGTTTAGTATATAAACGTATTTACTAAACTCAACCTGTCCATAAAAAATATGATTTGCCAAAACGAAAGAATCAGGAGCTTCTTCCATAAAACATCGGTCAATACCGCTATATCTTCTGGTATCTCGCTCTACTTTATTTGAATGTAAAGATACTATTAGGGCAGTACCTGAAGTTGCAATTGATGTACAACCGGCTACAATCAAAATTAAAATTAATACATAAAGTTTGTTCATAATAAGTTAATACAAATTACATATGTTTTTTATAAAGTGAGTTTTTTCTATTTTAAACTATTCACAAGTTATCCACAGCTTTATCCAGCTGTAAAAACAATGCTTGCAATAACTATAATTATGAATATTTTGGCTTTATGTCTATAAAATTATTTAATACACTTACAAAACAAAAAGAAGAATTTAAGCCCATAGATCCTAATAATGTTAGGATCTATGTGTGTGGTCCTACAGTTTATGATCGAGCTCATATAGGCAATGCAAGAGCTGTAGTTGTATTTGACACTTTATACAGACTGTTAATAAACAACTATGGTAATGATAAAGTTACTTACGTTCGCAACATAACTGATGTAGATGATAAGATTAACAAAGCAGCATCTGAAAAAAATATCGATATATCTACTCTAACCGACAAAACAATAAAAGCTTTTCATAATGATATGTCTGCTCTTAATTGCCTTACTCCTGATATTGAGCCTCGTGCAACTGAACATATTGAAGGCATGATAAAAATGTGTGAACAGTTGATTGAATATAACCACGCCTACGTCGCAGAAAGACATGTTTTGTTTAGTGTTAAAAGTTATAATAAATATGGTAACTTATCAAGACGCTCTAAAGAGGATATGATTGCCGGAGCAAGGGTTGAGATTGCTCCTTACAAGGAAGATCCGGCTGATTTTGTATTATGGAAACCTTCTGAAGCTAAAGAACCCGGTTGGGATAGCCCTTGGGGACGCGGACGCCCAGGATGGCATATTGAATGCTCTGTTATGAGCACGAAATATCTAGGTCACAGCTTTGATATTCACGGAGGTGGTATAGATTTACAGTTTCCACATCATGAAAATGAAATAGCACAAAGCTGCTGCGCATACCCAAAAAGTGATTTTGCAAAATATTGGGTTCACAATGGATTTCTGAGTGTTGAAGGCGAAAAAATGAGTAAAAGTTTAGGTAATTTTATCACAGTGCGTGATTTACTGGATCAGAATATAACAGGAGAAGTTATCAGACATGCTATTTTATCTACTCATTATAGAAAACCACTTGATTGGACTAAGAAAGCACTAACTGACGCACAAAAGGCAATGGATAAATTTTATAGAGTAATTAACAATAATCCTAACAATAATTACACAGAAAGTACAACTCTTGTCAGTAAAACTCTTATTACAGATGATCTTGATTCAGAATTTATCTCAGCTTTAGAAGATGATCTAAATACACCCAAGGCATATTCCATATTACATAAATTAGCCGATGAAAACAAAGCTTCTTCCTTAAAAGCGTGCGCTAATCTAATCGGACTACTCCAGAATGATCCTAATAAGTTTCTTGATCATGATTCATCTATCGAAGAATATGTAAATCAATTAATCATCAAAAGAAACAAAGCAAGAGAAGAGAAAAACTGGCAAGAATCAGATCGCATTCGCGACGAACTTAAAACTCAAGGGATAGCACTAAAAGACAATTCAGATGGTACTACCGCATGGAGCAAGTTATATATCAAGTCATAAGATACGAATTTATTAATATCAAGCACGAGACTTAATATAAACACACAATATAGATACACAAAATAGATACACAAACAGATAGATATCATAAGTATTTTCTTGCTATAATCTTCTTATTTAATTAAGATTTTATTTTTTAAAACATATTAATTCACGCATATGACAGAACGTATATACTTATATGACAGCACTTTAAGAGACGGAGCACAGACTGAAGGGGTTGATTTTAGTGCGAAAGATAAATTAAATATCGCCAAAAAATTAGATGAACTGGGTATTGATTATATTGAAGGTGGCTTTCCTGGCGCCAACCCTACGGATGATATTTTCTTTGCAAACCCGCCTAAACTAAAAACCTCCAAACTTACGGCATTTGGCATGACTAGGCGCGCCAGCACAAGCACTAAGAACGATCCTTCTTTATCAGTTTTACTAAATAGCGGCGTAAAAACAGTTTGTATAGTTGGTAAATCATCAGCATTTCACGTAAAGCACGCACTTGGTATATCGTTAGATGAAAATATAAGCATGGTATCGGAAAGCATCGCTTACATTCTCAGCAAGGGTTGTGAGGCATTATTCGATGCGGAGCATTTCTTTGA
>JBIKME010000216.1:0-2741 GCA_044359415.1 Rickettsiales bacterium
TGCCTATGTGAAATTAAACAAAAAGATCGCTCCTGAGATACTTACATCTTTAGCGCAGCTTAAAGATGTAAGTAAGTTAGCAGATACGATTGCTTCTCATTTATCTTTAGAAATAGCTGATAAACAGAAAATATTGGAGAATTTATCTTTGGTTTCTAGATTGGAGATGATTTATTCCTTTATGGAAGCTGAGATGGAGGTTCTGGATACTGAAAAGAAGATTCGTTTGCGTATAAAAGATCAGATGGAAAAAACCCAAAGAGAATATTATTTAAATGAACAATTAAAAGCTATTCACAAAGAGTTGGGTGAAAAAGATGGAAAAGATGAAATTTCCACATTAGAAGATAAAATAAAAAAACTTAAGTTAACTAAAGAAGCTAAAGAAAAAGTAGATTCTGAAATTAAAAAACTTAAATCTATGTCACCAATGTCTGCAGAGGCGTCGGTATCGAGAAACTATCTTGATTGGATAATTTCTTTACCTTGGGATAAACGTAGTAAAATAAAGAATGACATTAATTATGCTGTAGATGTTTTAGACAAAGAACATTACGGTCTTGAAAAAGTGAAAGAGCGTATATTGGAATATCTGGCGGTACAGCAGCGTACGAAAAAAGTAGGTGGCTCTGTTCTTTGTTTTGTAGGGCCTCCTGGGGTAGGTAAAACTTCGCTTGCAAAATCGATTGCAAGCGCGATAGGACGTAAGTTTGCTAAGATATCTTTAGGTGGTGTAAGAGATGAATCTGAAATAAGAGGGCATAGAAGAACATATATAGGATCCATGCCTGGTAAAATTATACAATCAATGAAGAAGGTTGGTACATCTAATCCCTTATTTTTATTAGATGAAATTGATAAAATGGGAACTGATTTTAGAGGCGACCCTGCTTCAGCTATGTTGGAAGTACTTGATTCTGAACAAAATGCTAATTTTAACGATCATTATCTGGAAGTTGACTACGACTTATCTGATGTTATGTTTGTTACAACTGCAAATACTTTAAAGATGCCACCTGCTTTATTGGATCGTCTTGAGGTTATAAGGATTTCCGGATATACTGAGGATGAAAAAGTTGAAATAGCCAAAAGACATTTAATTTCAAAACAAAGTAAAATTAATGGAATTAAAAAAGGTGAATGGTCTATTTCTGATGATGCAATAAAGAGTATTATCAGACATTATACAAGAGAGGCCGGAGTTCGAAATCTTGAGCGTGAAATTGCTAAGTTAGCTCGTAAAGCTGTTCGCCAGATTGTAAGTAAGAAAGTTGATAAATTAGACTTTACAGCCGAAAATATTGATAAATATTTAGGTGTTAAGAAATTCTCCTTTGGCGAAACAGAGGATACTAATCTGGTAGGAGTTGTAAATGGTCTTGCTTATACGGAATTCGGTGGTGATATATTAACTATAGAGGCTCTAAAGCTGCCTGGTAAAGGTGGTATTAAATGTACCGGTAAATTAGGTGATGTAATGCAAGAGTCAGCTCAGGCTGCGTTTAGTTATGCAAGATCAAGGTGCCTTGATCATGGTGTCACCCCTGTTCAATATAGAGCTAAAGATATTCATGTTCATGTTCCAGAAGGCGCGACGCCTAAAGATGGTCCTTCTGCTGGGGTTGCGATGTATACTGCTATAGTGTCTGTAATGACTGGTATTCCTGTTAAAAAGTCAGTGGCCATGACTGGTGAAATAACATTACGTGGGCGTGTGTTGCCAATAGGTGGTTTAAAAGAAAAGCTACTAGCGGCGCTAAGAGGAGGAGTTAAAACTGTTTTAATTCCTAAAGAAAATGAAAAAGATCTTGTTGAAATACCTGATAATGTGAAAGAGGGCATGGAGATTATAGCTGTATATTCTGCTGAAGAGGCAATTAATATAGCTTTAACTGAGATTCCTAAAAAGACTCAGTGGAGTGAAATAGATAATATAACCACTGAAGCAACTGAAGCAGTTCTATCTGATGAACAGGATGAAATAATAACGCACTAAATACTTATTTTTTTACAATAAAAAATTTTTTTAGTTGATTGTTATATTCTATGATGATAAAAGCTGGTACCGTTTGTTGTCGGGGCGTTTAGCTCAGCTGGTAGAGCATCTGGTTTACACCCAGAGGGTCGGGAGTTCGAATCTCTCAACGCCCACCATTTCATTATCTAAGACAATCCAACAAAGTCCAAAAACACTAGACAATACAAGGTTTTTCTTGTAAAGATTGTCTATTGTCATCTAGGTTAGTCCCTGCAAATCTAAGAAAAGTGGGGGCATGATTGGGGGCATGTTTTTAAAACTTGATTTGGTATGCCCCCAAAATGAAATTAAATGACCAGAAATGTAAGAACGCCAAGCCTAAAGAGAAAAACTTATAAGTTATTTGATGGTGGGGGCTTGTATCTTGAGGTAATGCCAGCAGGTGGCAAGTTATGGCGATTAAAATATAGATTTGGAAGTAAGGAAAAAAGGTTGAGCTTTGAAGGCTATCCAATAATTTCTCTTAAAGATGCCAGAGATAAAAGAGATGATGCAAAGTTACTGCTTGCAAGCAATGTTGACCCTGCTATTTCCAAACAGGAAGAAAAAATAACCAGCCATATAAATGCAAGCAATATAGTATTTCCACTTTTCAACAATGAAGAAATGCTGTATATTTTTGCATATGAGCAAAATATACAGCAAAGACTTTCGTGAGTGCGTAGTGCAAAACATTCTTGATGGGATGCCCCAAAAGGAAGCG
>JBIKME010000017.1:0-10305 GCA_044359415.1 Rickettsiales bacterium
GCTATTGCCATGGAATATTAAATTGGAAAAACAGTTTGTTGATTAATTTGTTAATAAATTAACAATAAATTAAATACCGCCTACAAAAAACGCTTACGCATTGGGTATTAGACATGTCATTTAATGAAGATTACTCGAGAATTAGAAAGGAAAACGCTCCACATGTAATGGCTGTTATACGCCATTTTGCTTTGAACTTATTGCAGCAAAACAAACTCAAACGTCAGTCAATTAAAGGAATGCGCAAAATATGCGCCTGGGGTGAATCGGCGCTGCAAGAAGTTATCACTGGAAAAAAATCTTCATGAGGTGGCCCTGACACTAATGCCGATATGTTTAACTCACTGCTTAAAAGATCATTTTTTAAAATATTCGAAAATACTGATTATCACCGCTCGCTTATCAAGATGTATACCGGCAGTGCTTGTAAAAAGCGTACCAACCTCCTCTGATATGTTAATCAGATCTTCAAGCGATTTTTTATTAGTAATTATCCGCTTTAGATCTTCTTCCATAATGGCATTATCCGCTAAATTAGAATTTTGAGCCGCAGATTTAATTATTCTAAATAACAGGCTATTAAACAGATATGTCATCACCGACCAGGAAGTCTTATTATCTTTTTCACAAACCAAGTCAGCTAGTTTTTGTATTTTATTACTTTTAATATTTGGCGTATCTTTTAGTATATCCGTTATATATTTATAAATTTCCAAAGCATTGTTATTATATAACTCAATAGCCAAACCCGGAGAGCCGTTAGCAAGATAAGTTAAGGAATCCAGCTCCTCGACTAAAACATCAGATATATTTTGTTTTAATATTTTTCTAGCCTGCTCTGACGATAAAGCATGCATATTTAAAGTGCGGCAACGCGACCTCACAGTTGGAAGCAGGCGTCCTATATTATGAGTTATCAGAATAATAATAGCCTTATGAGGCGGCTCTTCTAACATCTTTAATAACGCATTCGCAGCATTAACATTCATATCGTCTGCACTATCAATAATAACTATACGGTTTTTTGTTTGCGAAGCTGTAAGACGAAATAACTTATTAATATTACGAATTTCATCTATCTTTATTGTATCTTCGCCTTCCAGAGCCTCTATCACTAATAAGTCAGAGTGGCTATTATTAGCTATCTTGGTAAAGGTCGGATCATCAGGAGATAAATACAGATTTTCACCATTTGCATGATTACCAGCCAGTAACGTTCTGGCAAATCTATAAGCTAGCGTTGCTTTTCCAATGCCTTTTGGTCCCGCAAATAACCACGCTTGCGGTATTTTATCTGATTTAATAGTTTGTACAATTATATCTATAGCACGCTCATGTCCTATAAAATCTTCACTTTCTTTTGGGTGAGTAGATATCATAATGAAGATGTAGTTAATCGCTATAAAAAACTTGTCGAATCAGGACAAATAACAGGTGACGCCGATCAAGAAAGAGTTATACAAAAATTCCAACAATTAAATTTAAGTATTAAAACATCATTACAACAACAAAAAAAAGGCGTTATTAAAAAGATCTTTAGAGCAAATAACTACTCAGGCAACAAAAGTTTATCTAAAGGTTTATATATTTATGGTGACGTGGGAAGAGGAAAATCAATGCTGATGGATTTATTCTTCGAAACCGGCATATTCGAAAAAAAACGTCGCGTTCATTTTAATTCTTTTATGCTCGAAATACATCAAATTCTTCATAAATATCGCAAAAAAAAACAATATCATCAAAAAGATCCTATCCCGTCACTTGCAAAAGAAATTGCCAATGATGCAACCTTATTATGTTTTGATGAGTTTCAAGTAACAGATATAGCTGACGCTATGATTATGTCACGTTTATTTACTCACTTATTTAATTTGGGAGTTTTTATAGTTGCCACCTCAAACCGTATTCCAGATGATTTATATAAAGACGGACTGCAAAGGGAGAGTTTTATACCTTTTATAGATTTATTAAAAAAAAATGTTGAAGTTGTACATTTAGCCTCCCAAAAAGATTATAGGCTAGGCAGACTACAATCTTTATCAACCGTATATTACTACCCGCTAGATCAATATTCAGAAAGTTTTTTGCAGGACAGCTTTAATAAAATGACTAACAACGCTATAGCTACTCCAAGAATATTAGATGTTGGAAATAGAAAGCTGGAAATAGAAAAAACACACGGTGATGTAGCATGGACAAGTTTCAAGCAGTTATGTGAACAGCCCTATGGAGCTGTTGATTACATTGCGATCGCAAAAATTTTTAATACTCTTATATTATCCAACATTCCAAAAATGTCAGAAGATGACTGTAATGAGGCAAAACGATTTGTTACTCTTATTGACGAGTTATATGAGCATAAGGTAAAGTTAATATGTACTGCCCAAGCGCACCCTAAGGAACTATATATAAAAGGTAAGGGGAGCTTTGAATTTTCCAGAACCGTATCCAGGCTAATGGAAATGCAAAGTGCAAAATATTTAAGTAAATCGTAACTTTATTTGAGACTTTCTATTTAATTGTGCAAACTGAATGAGGGTTGTTTAGACATATCCCGTGATCATATGTCTTTTATTACCGAATCCCTTTATTTTTACAACTTTAAAGCCAGCCTCTTCTAAGCCCCTTCTTACAGCGCCTGCTGCTGTAAAGCTTGAACATGTTCCACCCTTATTTGTTTTTAAATACATTGTTTTATAAAGATGGTCAGTCCACATTGCCGGGTTCTTAGATGGAGCAAATCCATCCATGAACCAAGCGTCAGTAAGAGGAAAATCATCTGATTTTAAGTTTGATATATCTTTAAAATATATATTTAGATTTATCATGTCATTAAACAAACTTGCGGTAAATTGTTTTTCGGTATTTTTTGGGTAGTGTTTTTCTAATTCCGACATATAAGGCTCAAGCTGAGGCCAGCTTAGAATCGCTTTTTTAATATCTATAATATCTAACGGATGCTTTTCTATCGAAGTAAAATATAATTTACAACCTAAGTTAAGATCATGCCACAGCTTACAAACTATTAAAAAATTCAGGCCAGTACCAAATCCGGTTTCAGTAATATAAAAATCTTTATCATTATTCTTTAACCTGTTTTCTAAGTCATTAGATTTGACAAAAACGTAATAAGCCTCATCAAAACCATCTTTATTAGAATAATAAAGATCCTCATATATACTAGATACGGGAGTATTATTTTGCCATAAAATAGTACTGCTATTGATCATGTCAATTCTGTTTAATGTAAAATCTATTATCAATCTCAAAAATTATCTGTACATATCTATTGCGCACCTCAGGCTTGTTCTTTTCCTGCTCTTTACGCGGATTATTCAAGCCATAAGCTTTTACATCAAGCAGCTTTCTATCCACCTGGTGCTTATTAACTAAATAATCAGCAACAGCCTGGCCTCTAGCCATAGCTAATTTCATATTATATTCATAACCACCTATTAAATCAGCATTGCCGGCAATAATAACCTTTCTAGGCTTAAACAGCTCTATATCTTTGGCAACTTTATCTAGAATTCCCTCACCTGTTACACCAAGCTGCGCGCTGTTAAAGCTGAAATATATCAATGAATATTCAGGTAATTTACGTAATTCCTTTTTTTGCGCCGCAAGAGCAAGAGATAGCTGTTGCCGGTGGTAAGCTTCTAACTGTTTTTTTTCATTTTCTCTTTTTAACGCTTCTGCTTCTTGTTCTCCTTGCCTAATTTGTCTCATAGCTTCTGAAAGTTTCTCTCTATAACTTTCAAATTCCTTTTGACATGAAGTGACCTCTTCCTTGCTTTTTTCGCTTCTTTCTTGTTCTTGGTCAGTCCAGCAATCAAACATTAATTGAGCTTTTGCCGCAGAAACAGGCTCAACATCTTTTACACCATTTACAAAAGCCGCTTCAATAAAATATTTTGCACCCAACAAGGCGTTAAGTCTCTCCAGCGGAATATCACTATTAAATAGGCCCTCCATTTCCGGAACCATACCTCTTGATATCGCAAGGGCTTTACGTGCGTATCTTTTGGCCCTGTCTTTATTACCGGACTCATTTTCTGCATCATAGAACTCAAGATAGCCGCTTCTTAAGGCTTCCATAAATAAATCTTCTGGATAATTTATATTTCTAGCCGGCTCAACGTCAATTGCAGGGGCTTTGGAACACGACACTAATATAAGACTTAGTATCATGATAAAAAAGTTACGTAATTTCAATATTTTCTCCCTTAATACAGGCAAGTCATGTTATATAATAAATACATTATTTTTCAAGTTAATTATAAAATATCGTTCTTAGGCTATAAACCTGTATATAGTCTAAAATATAATTCCGTGCGGCGATAATTTACCCTTAATTACTTTTAACTCTTTATCTGACAATAATTTATTCTCAGACACATCAGAAATCCGCGCTATTTCTCTTAGCGCGTGGGCCCATGAGCATTTGTTAACAAACAACATTCCATCAACATTTAAAGTTCCCCCCTCTCCAATAAAACCCAATCCGCTATAGTTCTTTCCGTTTAATATCGGATGCATTAATCCTAATATCAACTCCGGTCTATTATGCGTCATAAAAACTACAGTTTTACTTTTTTTAGGAAATAAATATTGTACTAAATTTTCTTCAGCAACATGTTTTTCTTCTCCCTTATTTCTAGGTCTCCTAAAACGTCCGGGCTCAATTATATAAATTGCAATATGGGCAATTTTTCTATCTTTTAGGCGATTGGATGCGCGTATGACCTCTCTTAATTGATAAGAACCAATTGCAACTAATATAATATCTGCTTCTGATGCGTTATATTGAGCATCTTTTAATCTTATACCGCCGTCTTTTATAAGACTTTCAGATTCTTTTTTTGTAAAATATATAGGCATATCTTGTTTTGGTACTACAATAGTCCAAATTTGTCCTTGCGTCTTATATAAATATTTTATAACTGATAATGCGCTGTTATAGTCCGCAGGATATACCACCCTTGAAATGTCAGATGTTTCACCCAGCATTGACTCCGACATTGAAGGGTCTTGATGCGACAGTTCATTTTTACTATTTTCCCAAGTATTGGACGTAAGCACAATCGGAACAGAAAGCCATTTTGCAGGATTGTTATGATCCTTCTGATGTTTTGCAAAGATTACTTCCTGCCTTGCCCCACCGAACATTTTTGAACCAAAAGCTTCATAGGTAACTATGATATTTATACCAGATTTATTTCCAAAAGCAGCAGCAGATACAGCCTCCTCATTTAGTGCAGTAATAACATTTCCTAAAGTTGATTCATGCAGACCACCTTCTGCCTCTACCACCCTAAATTTTAATTCCTCCAGAGTATCATCCATTTTATTTGACAGCATTTCATCCGGATTACCAACCCTAGGGCGCAAATGAGGGTTGGCTTTTGCCGTCTTTAAGTACCCTATATCTATCGCATCCATAGGACTGATCATTGTTGATGAAGCATCTTTCCAGATTAATTTTGCAGGTTGGTTTAATTTTACAGATCTGTTTGCTATCGGATTATCTTTTTCTAGCAATCTTTTTGACTGCTTGTGATTATTTAATAACTTAACTGCCGATTTAACATCGTTAATAGGAATATACAGCTTCTTGGCATGCATATTAAATCTTTGAGCCGCCACCTTATCCTTACTTGGATTGCTAACCAAAGGAAGGTTATGCGCATAATTGGTACCTTCGTTATAAAATCCGGCTCCTTTTGGAGCAACCGCAATGCCATAAGGGATTTTAATTTTATAGTTATTAACGCTACTAAGTTCAGCTACATTTTTACGCAAGCGCTTTTCCTGCTCTATAATTGTCCAAGCAAATGCAGCGGGATCTTTACCATCGAAAATTATAGGATCAAAATCATGTATTTGAAGATATTGGGCAAACCAATCAGCTCCACCCTCCTGATTCATTGTAGTACGCTGATCTATACGACGGCCATTTGCTATCATTATAGGACATATAAGACCTGAATCTTCAGCTCTCCACCATCTTGAGGTCCAGTCCGATCCCTTTTGTTCCTCAAAGGCTCCGTCACTTAGAAATGCTACAAGCCGCTCACCAGGTAAAGGCATATGAACATATTGTAATGAGGCAAACCCCAAATATCCACCTTCTAAAAATCCTCCGGCAGTATTGGGATTAACATGACTGCCAAGCGGAGAAGCTTGTTTTCCTTCCCTGTCTATTTCATAAGAATAAAAATCTCTCGCAAATAAAGATAGTCCTTTATCAGTTAAGGAATACCTGCTCTTATGGGCTTTGGTCATATGTCCTAAAATAACATTTACCGAATCGATAGCTGAAACTGCATGTCCTTGCTCCATTACCCAACCCCTGGTATAATCCGACAGAGAGTTTGCCAGCATGTATCCGACATAAGCAGGTATCATATTAAGTGACGCGCCTAAATGTCCTTGTGGATCTTTTTTAAAATCCTCACAAGCCAATTCACGACCGTCTGAATATACATTGTGAGCATAAGTTTGATTAACAGCCAACCACATAGCAAAACAGCTTATTTGATCCGCAGCTATCAGCAGAGCATAAAATTGATCGGAACTTATTGTTAACTCTTCTGCTAACTTTTCTATCGATTCTTTGGTTTGTTCAGTATGTTGTATTATTCCACAACCATTTAACCATTTTTGTTTGTTTTTTGTCATAAAATACCTTTTTATTATAGATAAATAATATCATAAATAGCTTAACAAATCAACATCAGCGCTATAGCTCTCTTAATTCGTCTAAACTTAGACCAAGCACGGATGCTATCGCTTTAGCTTTTGTTATGGTTTCCTCAAATTCCAAATATGGATCCGAGTCAGAAACAATAGCCCCTCCCACCTGAAATTCAAAATTATTACCATCGATTATTAACGTACGAATAACAACCGACAAATCAACCGAACCATCTCCTGCAAAATATCCTATAGCCCCTGAATACACTCCGCGTTTTACTTTTTCTAAATCAGAGCATAATTGCATAGCTTTTATTTTTGGCGCACCGGTCATTGATCCGGGAGGAAAACAACCCTTTACCAATTCCAACGAGCTGCTTGAGCTAAGTTTCTTACCTTTTATCGTTGATGCCATATGATGTATAGTAGAATATGAAGTTATATTAAAAAGATCAGAAACCGCTACAGAACCAACAACACAATTTTTTGAAATATCGTTGCGTGATAAATCGACTATCATTAAATTTTCAGCTTTATCTTTTACACTATTTTTCAAATTATTAAAAGATATTTCGTCTTGCTTCTTATTTTTAAACCTCGGGGCACTTCCTTTAATGGGTCTGGTGTCTACATTACCGTTTTTATCTATATGTAAGAATCTTTCAGGACTGGAAGAAATGATATATTTATTACCTAACTTGATAAATGCCGCATAAGGTGAGGGGCTAATATTGCATAATTTCTTAAAAATTGCTATTGGCTTGGCATTTGCGATATTACCATAAAATTTTCTGGTTAAATTAGCCTGATATAAATCACCGCGTTTTATGGCATCTTGTATAATTTTAACTTTTTCTAAATATTGATCTTTGGTCATATTAGATGCCAAATTAGAAACATCGCACTGATACTCACCGATATTAAATGCCTCAGGAATATCTTTTGCTAATTCTTCAGACTGCGACCATACTTCAATATTATTTTCTTTGTGATTAAACAATAATATAAGATTAAAATTAGCCATCCACAAGTCCGGCAACTCTATTTTAAACTCAATATCCTGCGCTAGCTTTTCTAATTTATTTTTAAGTCCGTAACCCAAATAACCAAACCAGCTATTATCGAGCATTAATTTATCTGAAGACAGCTTTTCTTCGAGTTCTGCGAAAGAAAAAACTTCGGATTTTTGTTTTAATGCTAAAATAGAGTAATTACCGGTAACAGCGTTATCTATAACAGAGTGCAGAAAAAGCCAGTTTTGCTCTCCATTAACGGAGGATGCGAGAGATATTGGATCCGACCACTTAAGTTTCTTAATTAATTTCATCGGTATAATTCAGATAATTTCAACAAATTCAATAACAAACGTTGCATTATTTCGCAAGAGAAACAATAATGAACTTAATAATAACTGATAGTATGCTAGATTTTTAAATTACTTTACATATATTTGTAGCGTGCTGTGATTAATATTTAAGATAGTCGTCAAATGAGCGTATCAAAAATAAATGAGAATTCAAAAAATCAGGTTGCTGAGTTATTAACTGCAGCTTTAAATATTGGTGGCTCCAACCTAAATGAAAGCGTCCGCTTATGCCTGCAAGTTTTAAATCTTGAGCCACGTAATTGTAGGGCACTATGTTTTCTGGCGAATATATTTTATAGCGATAAAAAAGAGAAAATAGCTTTAAAATATGCTCATGAGGCGTATGACGCATTTCTTGAAATTGAGGATAAGAGTAATTACAAAGATCTTATTAATGATTTGGGCGTGTTTTTTCTAAAATGTCATAAGTTATTATTAGCCTCAAACTGCTTTACTTTAGCTTTAGAAGCTGACTCTGAAAACTATAGCTTTCTTTATAACATGGCCATATGTCAGAAAGAGTTAGAAAATTACGAAAAAGCACTAATAATTTTTAAAAAGCTGGCTAATCTAAATCCCGATAAAAAGATTTATAATACGATTGGTTATATCTATAACAAACTAAAAGATAATGATAATTCGCAAAAATACCATTTAAAGGCGCTCGCTCTTGATCCTGCTTGCGGTTTTAGCACCTATATGTCAGGAGCTTCATTAGTTATTTGCGGCCAGGAAGAAAAAGCCGAAGAAGTATATAAAAAAAGCTTAAACCTGGATCAAAAGCATCTGCCTACTTATTATAGCATCGCTATGGTGACTAAATACAAGGACGAATCAGAAGCTATACAGGCAATAAAAAGCATTGAAAGTGCAATTAAATTTGAAGCGCAAAAGAAAAACCACTCTTACGAAAATTTAGCTCTAGGCTATTATGCTCTAGGTAAAATATGCAGCGATATGGCTAATTATTCGCGATCTTTTTCATACTACAAAAAAGCTAATGAATATAAATGCCTGGCTCATCCTACAGATCTATCTATAGATTCGTTAAACAACAAAGCGGCTAGGTACAAAAATATTTTTACTGAAAATTTTATTAAGAGTAATAAATTAAAGGGATGTAAATCAAAAGTCCCGATATTCATAGTGGGCATGCCGCGCTCCGGTACCACTCTAACCGAACAGATACTATCTTCCCACTCAAAAGTTGCAGGCCTGGGAGAAGCCTCTCATATAAGTAAAATTGTTCAATCCATAAGGCCTCAGACAATAGCCGGGCAATTTAATACCACAGCCTATTATCCGGAAGTTATAAAATACACTTCAAAAGATAATTTCCAATTATGGGGTAAACAATATCTTCAACTATCCAACATTCAACCATCAGTTTATAAAGAATCCGGTACTACTAAAACGGTTGATAAAATGCCAGCTAATTTTCAGCATATTGGCTTTATTAAATCTATTTTGCCAAATGCTATAATTATTAATTGCAAACGCCATCCCCTGGATATTGTTTTGTCTATGTATTTTAATAACTTTGCGGTTTTACATTACAGTACAAAAATTGAGTTAATTGCCTCATATTATAAGTATTATTATAATTACATGAATTTTTGGCATACTGTAGTTCCGGGACAAATATATGACTCTTATTATGAAGAGTTAGTAATTAAACAAGAAGAAAAAAGTAAAGAGTTATTAAATTTCTGTGGCTTAAAGTGGGAAGATGCGTGTATTAATTTTTTTAATAATGATAGGCCTGTTTATACAGCCAGTAATTTACAAGTAAAGAAACCGGTTTATCAAGGTTCAGTGTTTAAATGGAAAAAATACGAAAAAGAACTAAGTAATATAGCTGAATTCTTAAAAAACGAGATAGCTGAATATGAAAATACAGTAAACGAGCGTATTGGCAAAAATATCAGCTGGCAAAAATAAATTTATTACGATCAACTCTCTTTAATAAAGGATTTAATAAAAAAAGATTGTGGCTTCTTCATATAGAGCAATGTATTGCTTACAATAAAATGTTGCAAATATGCAACTATTTTTAATTTTAATTCAACCTTTGGTATATTTATATTTATCTCCATTTGAAAATGGTGTAGGAGTAAAATCCTGTTGCAATAAATTTTAACTCTTGTGTTAACCCATCTTTAACACGCTAAAAAATAAATCCTTATATTTCAATATATTACCTAGCATTATTTTTTCTAATGGCACTACAAAATGGAAGATTC
>JBIKME010000217.1:0-2740 GCA_044359415.1 Rickettsiales bacterium
TATATACATATATGGCCTAATATTCATTGATAGTATTTACACAAACTATATGCCATCCTCTAGCTTACTAATGAACATGTGGTTATAAAATTACAACCTTAAATTATTTAATTTTAACGTTAAATGTTAAAATTAGTGGTGTTTGCGTATTATTTTCTTGCAATCTATACAAAATTACACTATATGATGTCTTGAGTTTTCAATTACTCTTAGCAATTTAACGCTATATTTACGTATTTATCTCTTTGTAAAAAGAGGATGTTAAGAACTTCTTATCATATTTACCTAAAGCGTTCTACCGGGGGTATTCCAACAGCTGCATGTTGTGTGCAGTAATGTGGTGTGAGCACTCTTATAATAACTAACGCCAAAGGAGACGAATATGGCCAAAGGAACAGTAAAATGGTTTAACGCAACTAAAGGTTATGGCTTCATAGAGCCATCAGATGGTTCAAGTGATGTGTTTGTACATATCAGCGCTGTAGAAAAAGCAGGCTTAGCTGGACTTACAGAAGCTCAGCAAGTAACTTATGATATAGCTACGAACAAAGGAAAAAGTTCAGCTGTTAATTTAAAACTTGTTTAATCTTAATTATTCTAGTTTTTATAAAATTTAATAAAATTTAACTTTTATTATAATAAGAGGGCTTACATTTATGTTTGTCCTAAGGAGAACATAATGCAAGACTTCAATGAACTGGGCTTACCAGAAGCTCTTAACCATTCTTTACAGCATATAGGGTTTACCGTCCCTACGCCAATTCAGGCAAAGGCGATTCCACACGCTCTAGCTGGTAAGGATGTACTTGGCTCCGCGCAAACCGGAACAGGTAAAACAGGAGCTTTTGGTATTCCGCTCGTAGCAAAACTAATAAACAACCCTAGAGGTTCAGCGTTAGTGCTTACTCCAACACGTGAGTTAGCAGATCAAGTATTGAAACAATTAAAATCAATGCTGGGCAAAAGCTCTAAAATAAAAACAGCCTTATTAATTGGTGGCGATTCCATGCCTAACCAACTTCAGCAGCTGCGCAACAATCCTCGCCTGATAGTTGGCACTCCTGGTCGTATTAATGACCATCTGGAAAGAGGTACGCTTAAGTTACATGATACAGAATTTTTAGTAATGGATGAAACCGATCGTATGTTAGATATGGGATTTACCGTACAAATCGAAAGAATATTGGGGTATATAACCAAACCTCATCAAACTATGCTATTTTCTGCTACCCTGCCTAATAATATAGTAAAAATATCTGAAAAATATCTGAAAAACCCAGTTCATGTAAATGTAAGCCCACAATCATCAGCGGCTGACAATATCGAACACGATATAGTTCGGGTAAATGAAAATGAAAAATACGACAATCTTATTTTACAGTTAAATTCGCGTAAAGGTTTCATTATTCTTTTTATGAAAACAAAATATAGTACTGAAAAAATGGCTAAGAGATTATCTCTGGCAGGTCATAAAGCTGATGCTATACACGGTGACTTGCGTCAAAGTAAGCGTGACAGAGTTATCGCAAACTTCCGTAACAAGCAATTTAGAATTCTTGTCGCAACGGATGTGGCGTCTCGTGGATTAGATATACCTCACATAGAGCATGTTATAAATTACGACCTGCCACAATGCGCTGAGGATTATATACACAGGATAGGAAGAACAGCAAGAGCAGGCTTAAAAGGCTCCGCTATGTGCTTTGTTACTCCAGCCGATAATAATCAATGGAATATAATTAACAGCATATTAGATCCAAATGCGCCGAAAGTTAAACCAATTAAACCACAAAGAGGAAATGCAAGAAAGCCATCTTCTTTTAATAGTCAGCGCAGACGTTTTAGTCAAAATAAAAAGGCGGCATAAATTATTAAGCCTATTTTAATTTTGCTTTAAAAGTTACTAATTGCATTAATGTAATAAATAGTAATAAAGTTCCAATATAAAATACAACTTGAATAAACATAGGCTGGTCACTATACCCGAATAATGCGTGTAAAATTTGACCAGCTATTGTTTGTTCACTAATAATTGTCGATGTATTCCATACAACCTTACTGTAAGAGCTAAGATAACCTGCCGCAACAAGATACTTCGCACCGATAGAAGACATGCCGGCAGTAATAAAGAGCAATATCCACGTAGTCACCTGAAATACGTATTTTGTAGGTATCTTGACAATTCCTGCGTATAATAACAGACCAAGTAAAGATCCAGCCGCTAAACCAGAAAGCGAACCTGCTAATATAGAGACAAATGATTGCTGCGATGCCAGTAAACCATAGGTAAATAAAACAATTTCTGATCCCTCGCGTAAAACAGCTAAAGCTATGATTATAGACAAACTAATTTTAGGTAAGTCTCCTTCTACAATTTTGCCGCCCTTTTCTTTTATCTGCTTTATCATTTCGCGAGCATGCACACGCATCCATATTGCTGTCCATCCTATTACAAAACAGGCTACAAATAATATAATCGCATTAAATAACTCCTGGCCTATACCTTGTGCAAAATTAGAAATACTCTCGGTAAAAGCAGCTACAATGGCAGAACCGGTAATACCTGCAGCAAAACCTAAGAATATCCACTTTTTACGTCCCTCAAGACCATTCGTAGCGGCAAGAATAACGCCTACTATTAGCGCCATCTCCAAGACCTCTCTAAATGTTACTATAAATGCAGAAAACATATTTTTCCTTTATTTTGCTATTAACAAACCTTTTGCAGAATCTGCATTAA